>SLMC01000320.1 GCA_007133745.1 Kiritimatiellia bacterium | reverse complement strand
GGGGCCGTCACCGGAAACCCGTCTTGATATCCCTTGATTTGGTAGAACGAGCCGCGAAGCGCGCCGTCCTCGTCCTGATAGTTGCCCGCCTTTCCGCTGGGCGGCGGCCATTCGTTTCCCCAGGGATACGTCCGACCGTCACCGCATTGCGCAAACGTAAGCCACTCGCTTTCGGTAGGCAGCCGGTATCGTCGTCCGCCGAGCCGTTCCCTGTCCTGGTCGGTCAGCCATTTCGCGTAGGCTTTGGCATCTTCGAATGCTATGTGCACGGCGGGCTGCCGGTCGCCGTTCAGATTATGTCCTTCGAATTCGCCGCTGTCGTGTTCCGACCGCATTTTCCGGTATTCGCCGTTGGTCGCCTCGTGTTTGCCAACCCACATGTTCATGACGGGAATCCACACGAACTCCATGCCGGTGGCCGGGGATACCCAGTTTCGGCCCGCGACAGGCACGGATTGGGCGTTCGATGCCGAGGGGTCGGCATTGCTTCGGGCATTGACGAGTACCGCGTCTTCGGAACGGTCTTTGTGCCGCTCAGTCGTTATGTCAGAATCCGATGCCCTGGCCACTCCTAAGATCAATCCGCCGGCCACGGCCACCCTTGCTATCAATATCGTCTTGTCTGCCATGCCTGTCATGTTTGTCATTGGCGGATCCCGTTGCTTCTATTGAGTTCGACCGTATTCCCTCGACGATCAACCATTCTTATAGCTTTTCCGCTTGGCCAATCGAAATACACTATTGCGTAGGGTTCGTCTCCCGGTGACATTATACCTTTTTCGACTGCAGAACGGGAAAGAAACCATACGTTAACGATACCGTCCTCTTTCCAAACCGCCGCATGTTCTTTGTGAGGGAAATCAGCGTCTTCCCGAACAAGATCGTGTTTCGCTATGTCGAAGGCCAAATTGACATAGCGGTCTTGATCGGGCTTTTCCAAGGTCGTAAGTGTTTCCGACAATGGACCAAACATTATTTCCAAAGAATTTGTCCTGTTTTGCCTGGCCACCACGGAAGGGTCATCCAATTTGTCTTTTTCATCCGATATCTGGCAGCATGACTGGGTCATGGCATCCTCTCGCTTTGCTGTATTAATGAACAATATTGCAAGCGCAGTCGCAATGACAAGAGAAACCGTAACATACACAGGCGTTTTTCCACTCATGGAGTAGGTCTCCTTTCCGGGGGCGTGATTTCCCAAATCCTTGCAGGAGAATGCAAGGGATACGCGTGGGGTATCAGCCTGCCACTTGTCGGGTGTTCTATGCCACAGGCCAAAGGCGACAAGAGATGTTTCGATTTTGCCTTTGTTTTATTCATTGGCGGATGCCATATTCATACGCTTCTTTGGGCTTATTCGAAAACCTTCAAATCCGCGTCTTCGGCGGGTTCTTCATCGGCTTCCGGCTGCTTGACTTTCTCGTCCTTGTCCGTTTCCTTCAAAAGATCGGCCACCATTTTGTTCATGTCTTCCTTGAGCCCGAAAAACACGGTTTCGACAGCTGATTTTTCTTCCTCCTTGGTCAATTCCTTGTCTAAGATGAACTGAAGCCGAGTTCGGGCGGCGCGCGACCAGTCGGTTTTCGGGAAGATTCGGGCCACCTCGTAATAGATGTCGCGGGCGCGGTACCATTCCTGGAATTCCTCGTAGCAGCGGGCGGAAATCATGAGGGCGTCGGGGAAGGTGTCGATGTTCTTGTTTTCGAAGCAGAGCGACTTGACGGCGGCATCCATGGCCGAGCGGAAGTCTTCCTTTTGAACGTCCAGCTCGGCTTTGATCAGCCAGTAGAGGCCGTAGGCCCGGTCGCCGGGCATGGGTTCGACCGAATCCTCGAAGAGTTTGCGAGCCGTTTGCGGGCGATTCAGGGCCAGCAGACACTGGAGGCTTTTCAGGTCGGCGATCTGGCCGGCGGACGACCATTCGGCGCGGGTGACATGGCGAAGGACGGTGTAGGCGCGTCTGAACTGTTCTTCGGCGGTTTCCCGGTCCTTGACGGTGCGGGCGTTGCGCAGTCTCAGGCTGGCGGCCCGCATCATGTAGTCGCCCATGGACAAGGCGAGTTCAACGGCGTTGTTGTCGGGCAGATCGAGATAGGGCAGCAAAGGGGCGATGACCGGCGAAAGAAAGCGGACGGCCCGAACCCAGTTCTGGTCGCGAATAGCCTGGTACAATTCACCTTGTTCGATGGCGGAAAGATTGAAGAATACGTTGTCGATCTGGGCGATCGCTATGTTTTGGCGGGCGCCGGTCGGCGATTCGCCGAAAACGAAAGAAATGCTGTCCCGCGTGCGGGCGACGAAGGTGACCTGCCGTTCCTGATTGTTGGCGGAGATGTAGGCTGTGACCGGTCTCAACTGCTTGGATGACGACCGTTTGGGCGCGGATTGGGCGTGGACGCGGAGCATGGGCCATGCGCATACGGTGATCAACAGAACTGTGCCCCATGTAATTTTCATAACGTTACCGTTTCAAGCTTGCGAGCATCTTCTTCGCCTCTTTCCCTTCCGGCATGGCCGCCATATCCGATTCCGCGAGCATTTCGTTCAGGACTTCGGCGGCTTTATCGTACTCGAACAGGCGCTGGAGGCATTCGGCCCGGCGGAGATAGGCCTTGGCGGTCCAGTTCCGGTAGTGCGAATAGAGCAGATAGATGCGTTCGTAATAGGCGGAGGCTTCCAGGAACTGGCGCTGGGCGAAGAGCGCTTCGCCGCGCCCGTAGAGGGCTTCGGGTCGCATCGGGCGCCATTCGGGCGGGCCGAGGACGGCGGTGAACGCTTCGTCGGCGGCTTTGAAATCGCGTTTGTCGATGTAGAGCCATCCGAGCGTAATCAGGGCCTGGGCCGCTTCGGGTGTGGACGCATAGATCGAGCGGATGACGTCCATGTGCCGAATGGCTTCGTCGTGCAAGGCGTCGCGTTCAGTCATGTTCTCGGTTTGCTTGGCGGCCTCGATGGCGAAATTGGCCAGCGTCATGCGCGCATCGAGCGCGTAGTCCGTTTCGGTGAAGTTGTCGATGATGTGTTGGGCGATTTGAGTGGCCAGGTCTCGCTGGTCGCGTTCAATGGCGAATTCCAGCATGGCTTGGGACACGGCCGGACTGGCGTGTTCAAGATTTTCTTCGTTCAGCAGGTTGCTGATGATGCGGAAGCGTTCGCCCTGCTGCAGGCCGGGATCGTAGAGCAGTACGCGCGTGAGGCGCAGGACCAGGGCGTGCTGGCCTCTGCCTGCGGCGTTGCGCAAATGGACTTTCAGGTTGTTCCATGCCTTTTTCTCGATTTCCGGTCCGCCGCGCTTGGAGCGGGCGATCCATTCGTCCAGAATCAGGTCGATCCCGATTTCGCGGGGGTTTTGTCCGTACTTTTCGACGGCGTCCTGATAGAAGCGCAGTGCGCCTTCGTGTTCGCCGGTGTTCCATAGGGAGAGACCGATCCAGTAGATGGCTTGGGGCATGTTCGAGCCTTCGCGGTTGCGCTCCATGTATTGCGTGAAGTGCGCGCGCAGGCGTCCGTATTCCTCGGCGTCGCGCAGTATGGTCGCCGTTTGAAAGGCGCAATGATTGTAGTGCTCGATATTGAGATGGTCGTGGGTCATGGCTTGCCGATAGAATTCCACGGCCTCCATATTGTTGCCCAAGGCGCCGGCGATATCGCCCCGCATCATGGTCCCTTCGCCGATCAGCTGGCTGTCCGGGTATCGGGCGATGAATTCGGCCAGACGCTTGTCGGAATCCTCGAACTGGGCCTGACCGTAGTCGCAGACGGCCCGTCTGAACATGGCGTCCTCGAGATAGACGCTGTCGGAGTACTGGTCCAGAATCTTGTCGAATTCGGGGGAGGCTTCGTCGTATTTTCCGTCGAAAAGCAGCGCCATGGCCGTCCAGTATGTGGCGTCGGGGATCATTTCGTTTTGCGGGAACAGGGCCATCATCTGCTTGAACGTCCCCGCCGCCCGGTCGAACATTTCCTCCATGAACGCGGCGTAGCCGATCAGGAACATGCATTCCGCCGCCGAGGGGTGTGCCGGACTGATTTCGAGCGTGCGGGTCAAATGCTCGATGACCATCGGCCAGTTCAGTTCCTTGGCGTACATTTGGCCCATGGCCAGCGATACCATTGGGAACCAGTGGCCGGAAGGGAATTTGTCCATGTACATGTTGCCGATTTCGTAGGCGCGCGTCCAGGGCAGCAGAGCCGAGGAGCTGCGGAAAGCCAGGAAGAGGGCTTCGTCGGCCATTTCGGCGTCGCCGATGCGATGGAGGTGGAGAAACATCTCGCGCGATTCCCAGAAGCGCGAGAGTTCCATGTAGCCGCGCGCGACGCGGAAAAGCAGCTCGATGTCGTAATTGTCGATTTGGGCGATGGCCTTGAGTTCCTCTTCCAGTTCGCCGATGCTTTCCTGAAGGCGCATGAGCGTGCGGGCGTCTCCGCCGGTTTCCATGAGACGGTTCGCCCGGTGGCGCAGCGATTCCAGATATTCTTCGCTGCGTACGGCAACGAGATCGTGGGGATACACCATGCGGTGCACCCAAAGGGCTTCGCGGTAGCGTTCGGTGGCGAAAAGCTCGTCGCCCGCCTCGAGCGCCGCCATGTTGAAAGCGACGGAGCGCGAGGCCAGCGAATCCCGCTGCAACAGCAAAGGCACCAGAGGATAGACTTTGTCCAGATCGAGGTTTTTGAGGTAGGAGGTCACCAGCAGGGTGGCCGCCCAGTTGTATTGAATGAAATCCGAAGACAGTCCGATCACCTTCTGAAGCGGCTCCATGGCGGAGGCCCAGTCGCCTTCCGCCAGATAGCAGCGGGCGATCGAGCTGTGCATGTCCGCCAACAGAATGGACGTGTACTGATGCGTGCGCATGGCGTTTTCGTAGGCCTTAATCGCTTCCTTGAACCGGCCTTTGAAGCGAAGGCAGTCGGCAATGAAAAGGTCGGCGGTCGCCAGATTTTCGCGGACGCCCCGCGGATAGCGCCGTTTGAAGTCCTCGAAGGCTTTTTGGGAGTTGTCGAATTCGCCCAGGAAGAAATGCGCGACGCCGAGGTTGAAGAAAACGCCTTGCATACGGAGCCTAACGCCGGCATCCTTGCTCTCGCCAAGCCATTCGATAAGCTGATTGATATCCGGAATGGCATCCGCGAACGCGCCTTTCGACATGCTGAGGTTGACCGCCTGAAACAGTTCGTTGACCGAGGCCTGCCCGAAAGACGGCGACACTCCCGTCCATAGCGTCGCGAGCGTTATGACGACGACAATCAGGCGTTTTCGTTTTCCGTTCTTTAGCATGTTTTGAATACTGCGCACAGGATGATCGTTTTTGCAAGTTTTTTTTTATCTGTTTTTAGCGCTTGTCATACGGGTGCGTCCCTGTTTAGTATGTAAAGATTCGATTTATTAGCGCTACGCGAGGCGTTTGCTCATGGAACAAGGCAGTTTGACCATTCAAATCAAGGCGGAACCGTTGCGGGAAGCCAAGTGCTCCGAGTGCGGGCAGTTGCTGGATTTGTCTCGCGAAAAGCCATTGCACAAGGTTGTCTGCCCGTCCTGCGGCGCCCAAAAAACCGTGCCGGGCCGGTTTGCCGATTATTTGGTGCTGGATTTGCTGGGCGCCGGCGGCATGGGCGCCGTGTATCGCGGTCTGGATCCGCTGCTGGATCGGCCTGTGGCGCTTAAAGTTCTTTTGAAGACCTTGAGCGGCAATCCTGATTTGCGGGCCCGATTCCGGCGCGAGGCGAAATCCGCCGCCAATATCAACCATCCCAATGTGACCCATATCTACGCGTTTGGCGAAGAGGACAGCCAGCCTTACATTGTCATGGAATATGTGGACGGCTGTTCGCTGGAGTTCCTGATGGGTCAGGAGGCCGATCTGGATCAGCGTTTCATCGTCGAAACCGGACTGCAGATCGCCAAAGGGCTTCAGGCGGGAACAAAAAAAGGGCTGGTTCACGGCGATGTCAAACCGGAAAACATTCTATACAATTCCGAATATACGGCGAAACTGATCGACTTCGGACTGGCGAGCCTGGTCGACGAGGATGTCAAAGGCGGCGTTTGGGGCAGTCCCTACTATCTTTCTCCCGAACGGGTGCGTCGCATGCCGACGGATGAGCGGTCGGACATTTACAGCCTGGGCGCCACGCTTTATCACGCCTTGACCGGTTCCCCCCCGTTCGACGGGGAGACCGCCGTAGAGGTGCTGAAGGCCCGTCTGACAACGCCGCCGCAGCCTCCGTCCGAGATACGGCCGGACATCCATCCGAGCGTGGAACGTGTGATCACCCGCATGCTGAGTCTTGATTTGTCGCATCGTCATTCAGATTACAGTACGCTTATTGCCGATTTGCAGTCGGCCTTGAAACATTTGACGGAAGGCGATGCGCCCGACAAGGCCGATGGCGCTCGCCCTGTCAAAACCAAGAAAATTCAGGTGGGGCGGAGAGCCACTCAGGTCAGGAAAAGAGGGGGCGCTGCGTCTTCGGCGCCTCAGTCTTTCGCGGACGAATCCGTTTCCGCGCCCCGTTCCGGCGGGAGATACGCGACGAAATCGAAAACACGTCAAACAACTCAGCGGCGAAGACGGCCGAGCTATCACACCCAGTCCGGACTGAAACGAACCACGGGGCGCTTGGAGGCGACCGGGGCAGGTCAATCCGGCGGAGGGGGAAAGATAGCGGTTGTGGTCGTGTTTTTGGCATTGGGCGTGCTTTTGGGGTGGGGCATTATCAGAGCCGGCAAAGGGTCGGGCCAGCACCCGCAGCCCCGCTACGTGACGCCTCCGCCGAGGCCGCGCCCGACCGCCCCAGCCTTGACGCCCGCGACACCCGCCCGCAGCTTGACGATTAATGCCGGACAACTGGCGCCCTGCCGGGGGTACGGGGGGCGGGGCACGGCTGTCGTTTCCGATGGCGGTCGTACTGTGACCTTGCGCGGCCCGGTTTGGCGGGCTCATCCGATTTCATACACGCTGCGGCCATCTACGATGCTGGAGTTCGAATTCAGCAGCAGTCAAGAAGGGCTGTTTCAGGGGATTGGTCTCTCCCGCAACAACAGTGCGAGACCGGACCGGATTTTTCAACTCTACGGAACCCGCCGCGGCGGCGCGATCCGGGGTTACGAGTACGATGGCGCAGCGCCGGGCAGAAAGCGCTACCAAATCCCTGTCGGCCAGCATTACACGGGCCAGGTTCTTTTCATTCTGTTCGCCAACGACGACCATTCCTCCGGGCAAAACGCCGAATCGGTTTACAGCGGCATAAGGCTATACGAAAGCCGTTAGCGCCTTAATCAAACCGTTCTGCTGTAAAAAACAAGAAATTGGAGGCGTGATTGTTTGTGAGTGTGTGGGTGCGTGAGTGTGTGGGTG
>SLMC01000204.1 GCA_007133745.1 Kiritimatiellia bacterium | reverse complement strand
TCTCAACTTCCTTCACCACCGGCGCAAGGCCGGCGGAATCAAGAAAATGTGCCAAATCATTTTTCGAAAAATGGCCCGGTTCGGCGCCGTCGAACCGGGAACATACAGTATTGACTCCACCACTGTTTTCTGTACATTTCTGAAGCCATTACATACTTCCTGATCCCAATAGGGATTTGCACTGTTTCCGGGAAAGCCCCTATGGCGGACGTTGACTATAAAGAAACGGCATTGCATGCCCAGGCCCGGAAACTGGCTCAGGCGGTGACCGGGCGCGAGATCGGACGCGGCGCGGCGCTGGGATGGATCGTCGGCGCGGCCGTGGCCGGATGCGTGCTGTTGCCTTTGCGGCAGGGCCTGCGCATTCCCGTCGCCGATCTGTGGCCGCTGGCAGGGCTGCCGGTCGGATTGGCCGCGCTGGGCGGTATCCGCGCGTTTCGCCGCCGCCATTTTGGCGTCGATTCCGCGATGGCGCTGCTGGACGCGCGCTGTCAGTGCGGCGGGCTTCTGGTTTCGGAAGGCCTGCCGGGCTGGGAAGCGTGGAAAGGCGCGGTTCGCCTGCCGACACATGTCGCGATTCGCAGTAGCGCTTCCCGTCTGTGGAGAAGGGTCTTGCTGATCACGGCGTTTGCCCTGACCGCCGGATTCTGGCCGCATCGCCCCAAAGCGGCAACCGCCGTTCGACGCATGGAACTGGGCGACGATCTTCGGCAGGTACGCGAGCAGATCGAACTTCTACAGGAGATCATGCCCGACGACGCGCTGGCGCAGGAGTGGATGGATCAGCTTGAACGGCTGGCCGAAACGGCGTTTTCCGATGCGCCCGCCGAAGCCTGGGACGCGCTGGACACCTTGGCGGCCCGGATTCGGGAACAATCGGACGACGCGCTGGATGACGCCATGAACAAAATGCAGGCCATCGAAAATCTGGCCGCCCTGACGGAAGCCTTGCGGGAGCTCGCCGCCCAAACGCCGGCGCCGGACGGCTTGTCGAAAACGTTGGAACAGTTGGCGGCCGCACTCGAAAAACAGGCTCGGGACATGGACCCGAAACTGGCCGCCGCTGCGGCCGAAACTCTGCGCGAAGCCTGGACCAACGGCCTCCCCAACGCCGCCGCGCTTGAAGCGCTCTTGTCTCAACTGTCGTTCGAAAAAGGCGTATTGACAACCAACCTGATTCAATGGCACGATGCAAAGCTTATTGACGCAGCTCGCCTGTCCGCATGCACCAACAAAACCGCATGTGCGCAGGCGGCAATGCAAGCCCTGGAAGCCATGTTACGGGAGGATGCCGCCGGCAGCCCATGCGCTGGCGGCGCGTGCGACGGCAACGCGCTCTGCGCCTTGCTGGGCTGCGCACTGGGCGGAGCAGGCGGGATCGGACGCGGACCGGGTCCGGCCCCGATGATTTTTGGTGAGCCTACCGACGAATCCGATGTCGGCTACGTGGACCGCACCATGCCGCAACCGGATAGGATCGCCTTTCAGGACATGCAATTGAAAGGCATTGACGCGGTGGCCCCGGAAACGGCGACAGTCGCGCCCGTCGATGCGGGCCGGCTGAATCAGGCGCAGGCGGCAGGCGGCGCCGCGCGGCGCCGTCCCGTTCTGCCCCGTCATCGCCGGGCCGTGGCGGACTATTTCGAGCGACAGCCCGGACCACGGAATGAGCCGCAATGAGAGGTAGCGGTCGGGCCCGACTCTCGGACGGTCAATAAGGTCAACGAGGTCAATACCGTCAAAAGCGCTGATTGAAAACCGGAAAACCAGGCACGCGCCTGACAAAAAGAGCAACGACAAGGACGATTGTTCTACAAGGGGTTCACGACTATGGAAACCGAAGCGACCGCCGCATTGCCAAGTCCGGCCGAACTGAAGCCGGCCACCGAATTGGCAAACACGATTCTGGAGGAACTCGACGGCATGCTGCTGGGTCGGGGTCCGCTGCACCGGCTGATGCTCGCCGGACTGCTGGCGCGCGGGCATATCCTGCTCGAAGGTCTGCCCGGCCTGGGCAAAACGGCCCTGATCAAGGCGCTGGGCGAAATCCTGCAACTCGATTTCAAGCGCATCCAGTTCACGCCCGATCTGATGCCCGGCGACATCCTGGGCTCCAACATTCTTCAGCCCACGCCCGACGGCGGCCGCGAAATGGTCTTTCATCCAGGTCCCGTTTTCTGCAACCTGTTGCTGGCCGACGAAATCAACCGGGCCTCGCCCAAGACGCAGTCGGCCATGCTGGAAACCATGCAGGAGCATTGCGTAACCCTGCTGGGCGCCACCCGCCCGTTGCCGACTCCTTTCTTCGTGCTGGCCAGTCAGAATCCGATCGAACTGGAAGGCACCTATCCCTTGCCCGAAGCCCAGCTCGACCGTTTCCTGTTCAAGCTGACGATCGACGCCGCTTCCCCGGACATCATGGAGCAAATCATCGCCACCCGCCGACACGGCACGCCGCCGACCCCGAATCGCCGCGTTTCGCGCGACGACCTGATGCGGCTGTTCGACATGACGCAACGCATCGTGCTGCCCCGGCCGGTGGCGAACTACATCGCCCGACTGGTTGCGGCCACGCATCCGGCACGTCCGGAGAGTCCGGCCCGCGTTCGCGATTATGTCGTCTATGGCGCGTCGCCGCGGGCGGCGATCGGCATCGCGGAAGCCGCGCGCGCCTACGCCCTCCTGGCCGGTCGGCCCACCGTCGGATTCGCGGATGTCCAAACCGTGGTTCCGGCCGTGTTGAACCATCGCTTGATTCTCGACTACAAGGCCCGATTCGATCAGGTCCCCGTAAATGCGATTATCGAAGAGACGCTTCGACATGTGAGCGAAACGGCCGAATCGTTGCCGCCAGGAACGGATGTGCAGGCATGAGCCGGACTCGCGTCATGGCGATTAGTGGCGCGGCGGCTTTGGCGCTTTTCGCCACATCCGCGGCCCGAAGCTCGGACCGCGTCGGCCCGATCGAGGTAATATCGCTGTCGCAAAGCGTATCGTCCTGGCAATTCGGCTATGTTGAACACCGGCTCCGACTGCGCAACCTCTCGCCGGATCGAACGCATACGGTCGAAGTGATTCTGCCGGCGCAATCCTACGGCGGAAGCGCCGGCGGCATCGAGCGGCTCGCGCGCCGGGTCGTATTGCATCCCTTGGACGCGGCGGAAATTACCCTGCCGCAACCGGCCCGAGCCATACAAGGGTCTTCGAGAGCGAAAATCGAGGTGCAGGGCGTCACCTCTAAAACGGTGATTCTTCCGTCCATGGGCAGTTCGTTCGGCGATCATTACCACCAAACCCGGCTCCCAGCATTCGTGTCGCGCGGCGTGAATAGCGACCATCTACAGGCGGCTCTGACCCAGGCGTTGCCGAGAATCCTGGCGGCTTCGCCTGCGACAAAGACGGCTTCGCCGGTCGTGTCCGAAACGATGGCCGCCGCCTCGGCCCATTCGAAAACATCCCGCCTGGAAATCAGTCTGACGCGAGCAGAATCGGAAATCGCGGCCTGGAGTCCGGCGTGGCTGGCCTATTCCTGCTTCGCGGGCGTAGTGTTGACCTCCGACGAATGGCGGGCGGCGCCGGCGCCGGTTCGGGAAGCGCTGTCGCGATATGCGGCCTGCGGCGGGGTGGTTGTTTTAGTCGGCGACACGAACGTTACGGATACGCCGACCCACTGGACACAGGAACGTTTGGATGTTCCGGGCGGAACCGTCGGATGGACGGGGATCGGCAACTGGATGTCCGTTTCCGCCAAGCCGGACGCCTGGGAATCGGACACGGGCGTGTGGACGGTCGGGCTGTTCCTGGCCGCCGCCCATCGATGGAAAACCGATTTCGACATCGGGCGAACTCACAAAACCTATCCCGTCATCGATAAACTGACCGTCGACGCGGCCGGCTTCTTTTATTTGCTCATCGTCTTCGCGGTGTTGGCCGGTCCCGTATTGCTTTGGGCGCTGGCCAGAAAACAAAAGCGGATTTGGCTGCTCTGGATCGTGCCCACAGCCTCGATGATCGCCTGCGCGATAATTTTGGCCTATTCGCTGATCTCCGAAGGCGTCACGGCCACGCGCCGGGCCGACACCGTGATCTTTCTGGATCAAACACGCAACGAAGGCGTCCTCGCGGGGTTGACCGGCTACTACACGCCGTTGACGCCGGGTCAAGGATTCCGTTTTTCTTCCGAAACCGCCGTGGCGCCCTTTGAGCGGAGAGGCTGGCGCCGAAGCGGTTCGCATCCGAATTGGCGCATCGACCACACGCGCGATCAGCATTGGGTGTCCGGCTTCGCGCAGGCCCGTGTTCCGCAGGTAGTGCAGGTGCGCAAGCCGTTTGTCGCGCTCGACCGGCTCGACATTCAGCCCGGCCCGAACGGCGGTCTGGTGGCCGTGAACGGCTTGGGCACGGACATCGCAACCTTGCGTGTTCGCGCACCCGACGGACGCTGGTTCGGATGCGACGCTCTGGCGGCAGGCCGCCGGGTCGAGCTGACCGCCGCCGAACAGCCAGCGGCAAATGCCCTTTCACCGGCCGCGGCGGCGGCGAAAGCCACGCGAACGGAAGGCTGGGCGGCAGGTCTGACCGATCTGCATCCGGAAAAGCTGGCGATCGAGCCGGGAACCTACACGGCCGAACTCGCGTTTTGCCCGTTCCTGGAGCGCGGTCTGGACGGCCGCATGCATAACCGGGAACGCTCGGTCATTGTCGGACGCTATGCGGAACCTGCGAGGTAATCGGATGCAATTGCACGTTCAAAATCTGACCCGAACCTTCGGCGCCGTACACGCCGTTAAAGGCGCGTCGTTCGCATTGAATCCGGGACGCGTGTACGGGTTTGTGGGGCCGAACGGCGCAGGCAAAACCACAACCATGCGCATCATGGCCACACTGGACGAGCCGACATCCGGCGACGTGCTGCTGGACGGCGTATCCATTGTGGACTATCCGGAAATCGCCCGCAAGGCGATCGGGTTCATGCCCGACACCCTGCCCGCTCACAGCGACATCACCGTACGCGAGTATGTGGATTTTTTCGCGCGCGCCCACGGCTTGCGGCACGCCCCGCTGCGTCAGGCGGTCGCCTCGGTGGAAGCCTTCACGGGGCTCGAGCCGTTGCGCGACAAAACATTGCGCACCCTCTCGAAAGGCATGCGGCAGCGCGTGAGTCTGGCCCGCGCACTGGTCCACGATCCGCAAGTCCTGATTCTGGACGAACCGGCGGCCGGACTCGATCCGCGCGCCCGCGTCGAATTGCGGGAACTGGTCAGCGCGCTCGGCGACGCCGGGAAAACGCTGCTGATCAGTTCCCATATTCTTACGGAGCTGTCGGAAATCTGCACCGACGTCATCATTATTGAAACGGGCAGCATCCTGCGCTGCAGCCCGTTGCGCGGAAACAACCGGCAGACAGAAGACGCCGCTGCGGAAAAGGGTACGGACGACACGTCCGAATCCGCGCCGTTGCGAACTGTGGCCATTCGGCCGCTGGGTCCGCCCGACAAGCTGCATCGCGCATTGCTGGAACTGCCCCACGTGCGTCAAGTTCGACCGGTCGCGAACGAGCTGCATGCCGACATCGAAGGCGACGAGCCCGAAACGGCCGCCGTGTTGCGACTGCTGGTCGAACGGAATATCGCGCTGCTGGCCTTCTATCCGGTCGAAGAGAATCTTGAAACGATCTTTATGCGGGTCACAAAAGGAGAATTGGCATGATGCGGCCCTTTCGCTTCGCCTTAAATCCTATTTTGCTCAAGGAATTGCGGCAGTCGGTACGCAGTCGGTTCGTGTCCGTCTCCTACTGCCTGTTCCTGTTGCTGCTGGTGGTCGTCACGGGCTTCGTCGTCTGGATAGGCGCAACCGAAATCCACCGTGATCCGGGCGCGATGTTCGGGACTGGCCGGACCTTGTTTCAGGCCTTGTTCGTGCCGCTCTCCATCGTGTGCATGCTGTTTGTGCCCAGCTATGCCGGCATACGCATGGCGGTCGAGCGCGGCGACCAGCATCTGGACCTTCAGTTTGTCACGCGCCTCACGCCCGGCTCCATTCTGCGCGGCAAGCTGCTGGCGGCATGCTCGCTGATTATCCTCATGGCCAGCGCGGCGCTGCCGTTTCTGACCCTGACCTTCCGACTGGGCGGCATCGACCTGCCCTCGGCTTTCGTTATCCTGGCCATGCTGCCGATGGCCGGCGCCTTCGCCACCGTATTCGCCCTGACCCTGGCCACGCTTCCGGGAAGTCGGGTCTGGCGCGTTATCCTTGGACTCATTGGCGGCATTGTGCTTTTCGTCTGGATGATCATGCTTAATACCAGCGCTTTCGGCATGGTCGAATTCGGGGTCGGCAGTCGCATTGCAACCGCCGAATTTTGGCGCGGCACGCTATTTTTCTTTTTGGGCGGCGTCACGCTGGGCGGGCTGTTGTTTTCACTGGCGACCGCGCGCATGAGTCCGCCCGCCGCCAACAGAGCATTGCCGGTCCGTCTGTGGGGCGCCGGGTCCTGGGTGGCGACAGGACTGATCTTTGCGACAATCGCATTCGTCGAGCACGACGAAGATTATCTGATCCCCTGGCTCGTGTTTTCCTTTTTCCTGAGCATGGCCGGAATGGCCATCGCCATGGGCGAACGCCCCGACTTCGGACGCAGAGTGCGCCGCGCGATTCCGCGCCGTCGTTTGTGGCGCCTGTTGGCGTTCCCCTTTTTCAACGGAGCGGCGCCGGGCATGCTCTGGTCCGTCATCATCGGCGTAGCAGCCATGGCATTGGGCGGCATGGCAGGAAATGCGCTAAGCCCTGGAGGCTACGATTCGCAAGGCATTGACGTCATGGTCGGCCTGCTCGCCTACGCCTTCGCCTATTGTCAAACGGGCATGTGGCTGTGGCATTTCGTCGCGCGCAAAAAACTGGCGCGCGGCTATGCCTGGCTGCTGGCGCTGATGCTGTTGATGCTGGGCGTTGTCACGCCGATCCTCGTGGGGTTGGCCGACGGCTCGCTGGGTCGGGACGGGTACGGCGCCTGGACCGTGGGCAATCCCTTTGCGCTTTTCGACGACAAGCATCGTTTTGAGGGTCTGCTGTTTGTCGCCATCTGGTGCATGGTCCTGCTGGCGCCCTGGCTGTTCTGGACATTCAAGGCGTGGCGAGCCTTTCAGCCGCTGGACACAAGCAAGCCGGAGCAGCCGTGATCTCGACCCCGAACCCTGCGAGTCGGATGGAGGACCGGCGCCGTTCCCGAGCCGATCGGGAAGCGCGTCTGGAAGCGGCGCTGCGGGAAGGCGAGCGCTGGGCGACGCGCTACCGGCTGGTCGTGCCGCGCGAGGCCATGCGCGGCGCCGTCGGAACGCGAGCGGGTTCGCTATCGGGCGCAT
>SLMC01000206.1 GCA_007133745.1 Kiritimatiellia bacterium | reverse complement strand
GTTCGGATTTTGGGCGAGTTGGCGGGGCGCCCTCCGACGCCCCCGCTATGGACGCTGGGTTTTTTGCATACGCGATGGGGGTACAGGAATTGGACGGAAATACGTCGTACGTTGCGCATGTTTCGTGAACGCGGGCATCCGGTCGATGCCTTCATATACGACTTCGAGAGTTATACGCGACAGCCCGATTACGGTCTCCCGGCGGGCGGCCGGGCCACGTTTGCGGATTTCGGATGGAATCCGCAATGTTTTCCCGATCCGCTTGACAATATGGCCGAAGCGCGGTCTTTGGGCGTGCAAACCGTTTTGATTCGAAAACCGCGACTGGGCAATGCGTATCTTTTGCGTATGGCTGCCGAGCATGGCTGGAAAATTACCACCTGGCCAGGCCAGCGCCGAAAAAAGAAAGGCACTGCCGAGAAGTATGCGGCTCGAGTGATCGATTTTCGCCGGGCCGATGTGCGCGCCTGGTATTGGCAACGGCACCGTCGATTTGTCGAGGATGGTGTCGCTGGCTGGTGGAACGACGAAGGGGAACAATTCCCGACCCTGTATTACTGGTGGAACCGGGCGCTGGCGGACGGACAGGCGCGCGATTTCCCCGATCAGCGTTTTTGGAGCATCAATCGGGCCTACAGCTTAGGTTTGGCTCGACTCGGTGGCGCTGTTTGGACGGGCGACTCGAAGACAGGGTGGGACGATTTGCGTTTGGAAGCGAGCAAATTGCTGAATTACGGTTTGGCCGGCATGCCATGGGCCACATGCGATCTTGGCGGATTCGAAGGCGATCCCAGTGCGACGCTGATGACGCGTTATATGCAAGCGGGTGTTTTTTTTCCGATCATGCGAACCCATTCGAGCATTCGAAACAAGGCTCGTTTGCCTTGGAACTTCGGAGACTCTGCCGAAACGGCCATGCGCGAGGCGATCGAATTGCGCATGCGGTTGCTGCCTTATACCTACAGCCTTGCGCACGAGACATACGAAAACGGACTGCCGTTGGCGCGACCGATGGTTCTTGAGTTTTCCGGCCGGACGTTCGCCGACACATGGCGACAGTGGATGTTCGGGTCGGCGTTCCTTGCCGCGCCCGTGCTGGACTCTTCCGGACACGTGCAGGTTCTGTTGCCTCGCGGCTGCGTTTGGTACGATTTCTTCAGCGGACGGAAAAATGTCGGCGGACAAACGATGACGTTGCGTTGCGGCTTGCGGGACATACCTCTGTGGCAACGGGGCGGATCCATTGCGGCGCTGGCGCCGGTTGTGCAGCATGTCGGCGAATTGGCCGGCCGCTGCCTTGAAATTCGCGTGGCGGCAGGCTCCGACGCTTCGTTCCGCTTGACAGAAGACGATGGTTCCACAATGGCCTATCGCCGAGGCGAAAAACTGACGACCGTTTGGCAGTGGAACGAGCATGCGCGCGTACTGACCGCGCGGGCCAGCGGATTTTATGCGGGTATGCCGCGAAGGCGACGCTGGATCGTTCGCTTTTTGGGTTTGGGACCTGTCGAAACCATGACACTGGACCAACGTCCGTTGCCGCAACTTGTAAAAGCCGATGACGAACGGAAGCGAGGCTGGGTTCAGCTAAAGGACGGAACGGTGATTGCGCATACCGGAATGCGTCCCGCGCGGAAAGCTTTGCGCTTAACCGTTAAAATCTGCCAAGACGGCCGTCGGCCGCAGCCAAAGTGATTGCCTTAACCACGCCGTCCTGCCAAAAAAACAAGACATAGGAGGCGTGATTGTTTGTGAGTGTGTGAGTACGTGAGTGTGTGGGTAAAAACTCACATACGCCCAACCCCATATACCCGCACACTTGGGTTGCGGGCGTCAGTCCGCCCTTACGGGGACAAGTAAACATCGATGTTGGATGTTCGTCTCGGTTACCTCGCTGCGACGTTACGCTGATAGATCTTGCGGAAATGATATCCGTAGATGGCGAGTGTGACACTCAGGTGCAGCAGTTTTGGACGGCGGAATCGAATCCAGATCAGCATTTTCCAGAAATGGAAGCGTTCCCGGCCCAGGACGCCGAGTCGGATAATCGAGCGTCCGAACGCCACCAGTTTCGGGAACGTGATGCGCGAGCGCAGCTCGTGCGAGGGCGGACTGTATTCCTTCAGAAAGGTTTTGAGTCTGGCGTAGTAGTGTTTCGGGCTGTAGATATGGCCCAGGATTTCCTTGTATCCGGTCTGCAGCCGGCTCAGGCCCATAAGCGGAACGATATTGGTGGTTCCGTCCGCATTGTCGCCTGTGGAGTCGCCGAGCAGGCGGCCTTCATCTTTCATGCGTTGGTACAGCCGGGTTCCCGGCGGCGCCTGAAGCAGGCCGACCATGGCGGTGACAATGCCGCTGTTCTGGATGAACTCGATTTGACGATCGAATACGGATGTTTTGTCGTTGTCGAATCCGACGATGAATCCGGCTTGAACCTGAAGGCCCGCCTGCTGAATTTTCTTCACGTCGCGGACCAGATCGCGGTTTTCGTTTTGGCGTTTGCTGCATTCAGCGAGACAATCGTTGTCCGGCGTCTCGATGCCGATAAATATCCTGTTGAATCCGGCATCGACCATCAGGCGCATCAGTTCCGGATCGTCGGCGATGTCGATGGAGGCTTCCGTGTGGAAGTGGATGTTGTGTCCCGATTTGCGCCATTCGATCAGGGCCGGCAGCAGATCGGTTTTGAGTTTTCTTTTGTTGCCGATAAAGTTGTCGTCCACGAAAAACACGTCCTCGCGCCAGCCGAGGTTGTAGAGTCCGTCGAGTTCGGCCAGCACCTGCCGGGTGGTTTTGGTGCGCACTCTGTGCCCCAAAAGCGCGGTGACGTTGCAGAAATCGCAGTTGTGCGGACAGCCTCGCGAATACTGGATGCACATGGACGCATAGCGCTTGAGTTGAGCCAAGCCCCAACGCGGGACGGGTGTGGCGTCGAGATCGGGAAAAACGGTTGTCGAGTACATGTGCTGGGGCGCGCCTTTTTCCAGGTCCGCCAGAAAAAGGGGCAGGGTGATCTCCGCCTCGTTGAGTACGAAATGGTCAACAGCTTCGAAGTCGGCATCGGCTTCGCTGAACATGGGGCCTCCGGCCACGATGCGCAAGCCGGCCTCCTTGCATTGCCGGATTATATCTTTCGCGGAATTTTTCTGAACGATCATTCCGCTGATAAAGGCGCAGTCGGCCCAGTCCAAGTCCTTTTTGCCGAGTTTTGAGACGTTGAGATCGACTAGGCGCGTTTCCCATGTGTCGGGCAGGAGCGCGGCCACGGTCAAAAGGCCCAGGGGCGGAAAGGCCGATTTTTTTCCGATAAAGCGCAAGGCGTACTTGAAACTCCAGAACGTGTTGGGGAATTCAGGATACAGAAGAAGAATTTTCATGGTTTTTTTTCCGTTTGATACTGCGCTTGTTTGGAAGTGTCCCTGACAAGCTCCGGTTTCGGGACGCATTCGTTCTCGTCAGCAGGGACAATGAAGAGACGGACAATTTTAGTGTCGCAATGCCCGAATGGAACCGATATACATATCCCAACTGTTATGGACTACAGGGTAGCGCGAAGCGGCATTGATGGCAAGACAATTCGGCATAAACCTTTGTGCTCGACACAGTGCGAAATTCCCCGAGATGTTCGGGACGACTGGAAAGCGGAGTCGGGATGGCGAGAACGATACAGGCTCGGGGCGACCCCCCGCGACAAGGCTCGCAAAGCGTAACGTGGCGTTGCGGCTTTCGAGCGGCGCTGTTTTGGGCGATGGCGATGCTGTGCGTCGGCGCCGAGTTCGGCGTTTCGCAGGACGAAAAAAGGTCGGATCCGCCGCCGATCGTCCTGACCCGAGCCATGATCGACAATCGCGACGTGACCGGGTTGGAGATCGTTGTGGGGGAGCGGTCGCACGACACGCTTCATGTCACCGTGATCTATGCGCGCAACGATCTGGACCATTTGGGGCGGGCTTCACTGGAGTTCCGAGATGCGGACAGGATTTCCTTGAAGTTGCCTGTGCGCATTGTCACGGACAAGGAAGGCCGGGATCGTCTGGTTTTCAGCGTTTCGGCCTCGATGGCGGAATTTTGCTATTTGAGACTGGATATCCTGCCCCGCGAGTCCGAGCAAGCCGTGCCGGCCGCGAGCCGGGTGTATACCATGGAGTTGACCGAATTGATCGACACGCCTCCGCAGGATGCTGCCAATTCCTAGGTAACCCCGGCTCTGCCGAGGGACGCCTAAAGTTTGACAGGACCGGGAATGAATGTCCTGGCGCCTGTAGCCGGAGAAAAACGATGTTTATGATTGGATGCTGCAAAGCTCGATGGCAAGGATGGATCGGCGCACTGCTGCTGGCGGCGTTGACGGGATGCCGAACCGTACCGTTCGATGAAACGCCGCGCGTATCGACGAGGGCGTGGGATGCGGAGACGGTGCGCGCCGAATTCGCCGACAGGCTGCCGCCGCGTTTCGAATGGCGGCATGCCATGACGTTTGAATTCCCGTTTTTCAAGATGTCCGCGCTGGGCATTGCGGCCGGCGACCGCGTAGCGCAAACGTTCACCTTGGTTTGCTTTACGCATACAGGCGTAACGCTTTTCGAGATGCAAGGCGATGGCGAATCCGTTCAGGCCCGTTTCACGATACCCGAAATGGCCGCTCGCCCGGAAATGGGCGAAGCCATTGCCGAGGATGCGCGCCGGATGTTTTTCAATCTTGCGCCGTCGGCGAACGCCCGCGTCCGACGCCGGCGCCAAAAGCTCGTGTTCGTGGAGGAGGCCGCTTCGGGTCGGGTCGAGTACGATTTCGGCGGAGACGACCGGGTTCTGCTCGAAAAACGCTATAGGCGAGGATGGCGCAAGCGCGCCACCGTCCGCTACTTCGAGTATGGCGAGGACGACGGATTCCTGCGGCCGCGTGGCATCGTATTGCGCAATCACGAGCGCAAATACCAGTTGGTTTTTCGGGCGCTGTAGCGGCGAAAAAGGGTATCTGCTCAAGTCGAAAGCGCGCGGTCGGCGGGTGAGACGACCCTAAAAAAAGCAGTGGCCAGTGATCGGTAATCAGTTTAATACGTTCAGACCTCCTTACCTCGCCGGAAAATGAGTTGGCACTTTTGGGCCAGCAAGTGGCGGCTGATGCGCGGACTATCGAGTCAGTTGACGGCAAAGGTGACGATGGAGTTTGAAGCGGTGGTGTTTACGAGGCAGTTTACGTCGGAGGAAGAGGCAGGGCGCTCTCGTCTGTTCCGTAAACTTTGCCGTCAACTGCATCGAAACTAACTCCGTCGTCATCTTTGCCGAGAACTACAACGAAGACAACATGTGCCAAATCATTTTCCGGTAGTATCCGCGGCAGAAAACGTTTCACTTCCCACGCTCCACGAATATACGAACGCACGAACGCACATCCCCCCGGAACCCTACGCGTGCTCCGTCGTTGTGTTTTCGGCGGGATGATAGTGCACGTAGATGCGTCGGACGAGTTCGAGAGAGCCGGTGACCGCTTGTTCCACCTGCGAGGCGATGCGGTCGCCTTCGGCGACGCTCAAGGCCCCGTTCACGCCGATGGTGAGATTGACGACGAAATACGGGCCGAACCGGTGCGCGTGAATTTCCTCCACGGATACGACACCCTCCACGGCTTGCGCGACGTCGCGCACCTGCTGGCCGAGCGGTCGGTCGGGCAGCGTATCCATGAGGTCGTCGGACGCCTGTCGCAGGATGCCGAGGCCGGTGTTCAGGATCAGGATGGCGACCAGCGCGCCGGCCAGCGGATCGACCCAGGCGTAACCGCGTTGCGCGAACACGATGCCGAGCGCGACAGCGGCGGCGGAGAGAATGTCGTTGCGATGGTCGTAGGCCAGCGCCAGAATGGCCGAGTTGTTCGTTTTCCTGCCGACCTTCAAGGTGGCGGCGGTCAGAACGATCTTGAGCGCCACGGTCAAAAGCGCCACCCATAGCGTCCAGCGTCCGATGCCCCGGTTTTCGTTGTCGAGCGCGACCCACGTGTACACATCGTAGACGGATTTCCAGAAAATGCCGACGGCCGTGGTGACGACGAACGCGCCGACAACCAGAGCGGCAATGCTTTCCATCTGGCTGTGACCGTAAGGGTGCTGCCGGTCCGCAGGCTTCGACGAGAGGCGCATGAAGACCTTGACCACGCCGTAATAGACTACGTCGGACGTGGAGTTGATGCCATCCGCCAGCAAACCGGCGCTGTTGCCCAGGATGCCGACTCCGGTTTTAAGCAGGGCCAGCCCCACGTTGCAGCCTAAGCCGATGTTGACGATGCGATCGCTGATTTTTCGGCGCTCATCCATAATCCAAAATCAGCGCCTGTGTCGCAGGGCGCGTTCCATTTCGCGGTCGGCGGTTTTTTTCTTCAGGGTTTCGCGCTTGTCGCTTTGCTGCTTGCCGCGGCAGACGCCCAATTCCAGCTTGGCCAGGCCGCGGCGGAAATAGACGGAAAGAGGAATCAGGGTGAACCCTTTTTGCTCTTGCTGGATTTTGAGCTTGCCGATTTCGCGGCGATGCAGCAACAGACGGCGGTGCCGATCCGCTTCGTGATTGAACTGGTTGCCGAAAGCGTAAGGCTTGATGTTCATGCCGAACACATGGACCTCGCCATTGACGACACGAATGAAAGCGCCGGTCAGATTGACGTCGCCGGCACGCAGCGACTTGACTTCGGTGCCGAGCAGTTCGAGGCCCGCTTCCAGGCGATCTTCGACGAAATAATCGCGGAACGCTTTGCGGTTGGATGCCAGCACTTTGCGGGAAGCGTGCGCGCCATCGGTCATGATTGCGGCTGTTCGGGCTCCGGTTCCGTAAAGACCATTTCAGCGATCAGCTTGCCTTCGGCAATTTCGCGCATAGCCAGATCGCAGTTTTCTTCGTCCCGGCGCAAACGGGGGATATAGGGCCGGAACCCGGAATTGAGTTGACGGACCCGTTTCGAGACCATGTTGATCAGGATCGGGACGTTGGATACGCGTTCTTTGGCGCTTTCGAGCAATGCGAAGTTCAAGGCGCTTTCCTCCTTTAAAAGTGAACGGGGCGCACTATAATGCGCCCCGTTCCGGTTTGTCAACTTAATTCGGCATGAATTACATCATGTCCATGCCATGGCCGCCGCCACCCGGCATGGGCGGGGCTTCCTTCTTGGGCAGGTCGGTGACCATGCATTCGGTCGTCAGCAGCAGGCCGGCAATGCTGGCCGCGTTCTGCAGCGCCGTGCGGGTGACCTTGGCCGGATCCGGCACGCCGGCCTTGACGAGATCCTCGTACACGCCGGTCGCCACGTTGTAGCCTTCGTTGCCCTTGGCGTTCTTGACCTTCTCGACGATCAGGGCGCCTTCCAGTCCGGCGTTGTCGACGAGCTGGCGCAACGGCGCTTCCAGAGAACGCCGCACAATTTCGACGC
>SLMC01000135.1 GCA_007133745.1 Kiritimatiellia bacterium | reverse complement strand
GATTAAGGGTTTCGCGCCTTGATCCCTAATCTTTCGCCTTAATCTTTTGCCCTAATCTCTGGCGGATTAGAGCGAGGCACGGCTGAAAACAGCGCTTGCTATCCCATGCGAATAATGTCAAAGTTCACGCTGAATTGAGAATTTATTCTTGCGCAGGCGCTAACGCCTTTCCTTGTTGCCACCCATCGATTCGCATTTTGGCTTGGCCCCCTGCCGCCTTGCGCGGCAGGTGAGGAACGGTCGACGCTTAGCGTCGTTATTGTTCTGAAGAGCAATGCTTTGCCCATGTTTATCGGGTCAAAAACGGCGTTAGCGGCAAATTTCTGCCAGTTAAATGAGCTGTAACGCGGAGGCATCCCGCTTTTCGCCAACGGGAACTGGCGCCTTCGGCCTGCTGGCAGACTGCAGACCGTAGCGCAAGCTTCCAGCTTGCCTGATATTATAAGCAAGCAGGGATGCTTGCGCTACTATGCGTCATTTTCAAGACGGAAAATAAATCCGTTGCCAAGCGCCCGCGTTTCCGTGTATGACTTATAGCCTTTCGACCCTGACAGAACACAACTGTCGGCAAACAACACGGAGGCGCCATGGACTTGGAAATCGGGTTTCGCGGGGCGGCAGGCAATGTTACGGGTTCGCGTACGCTGGTGACGGCGGGCGACACGCGCATTCTGGTGGACTGCGGTCTGTTCCAGGAACGCGATTTTCAGGCGCGCAACTGGGAGCCCTTTCTTACGGACCCGGCCATCATCGACGCCGTGATCCTGACGCATGCCCACGTGGACCATTGCGGCCTGTTGCCGCGTCTGGTCAACCAGGGCTTCAAGGGGCCTGTCTATTGCACGCCGGCCACGGCGGATATCGCCGAAATCGTCCTGAAGGATTCAGCGCGCCTGCAACAGGAAGACTTGGCTTTCAAACGCAAACGGCACAGACGACAAGACCGTGAAAGTCCGCACCCTTACGAGCCGCTCTACGACGAAAACGATGTGGCCGCCACCCTGTCTCTCTTCACGCCTGTCCCCTACGACGAAGAACGGGCCATCGCGGATCATGTTCGACTGACCCTCCGCAATGCCGGCCATATTCTCGGTTCCAGCATGGTTTCGCTGGAGATCGACGACGGAGCCCAAAAACGCACTGTACTGTTCTCCTGCGATGTGGGCCGAAACCACAGCCCTATTCTGCAGAATCCCGTCATGCCGACCGTTGCCGATTACCTGGCCGTCGAATCCACCTACGGCGATCGCACCCACCAAAGCAACGCGAGCATTCCCGACCGGCTGGCCGAGATTATCGGGCGCACGGTCGAGGACGGCGGCAACGTGGTGATCCCCAGCTTCGCGGTCGAGCGCACGCAGGAACTGCTGTTCCATCTAGGTCGCCTCAAGGAGAAACAGGCCATTCCGGACCTGCCCGTTTTTATAGACAGCCCCATGGCGACCCGTGTCACGGAAGTCTTTCGCAAACATCCCCATTTGTTCGACGAAGACAGTCTGCGCCTGATCGCCGAAGGCCGGCATCCGTGCGATTTCCCCGGACTGAAACTTTGTCGCACCGTTGACGAATCCAAAGCCGTCAACCAGACGCCGGGTACCGCCATTATCATCGCCGGCTCCGGCATGTGCACGGGCGGCCGCGTCAAGCATCATCTGGTTCACAACATTGGCCGACCCGAGAGCGTAGTCCTGTTTGTCGGCTATCAGGCGAACGGCACGCTGGGCCGTCGGATTGTCGACGGAGAAAAAAGCGTGCGGATCCACGGCGAATATCGCGCGGTCAAGGCTCGCGTGGAACGCGTACACGGTTTTTCCGCCCATGCCGATCGCGAGGAACTGCTGACCTGGATGGGCAACATCGCGCCGCCCCCGCGCCATGTCTTTGTCATTCATGGCGAAATCAAGGCGGCCGAAGCTTTTGCCTCCCTGATTCACAGCCGCAAAGGATGGGCGACATCGGTCCCCGCCACCGGCGACACGGTGAAGCTGACCTGAACGATTTCGCGCTTGTCTTTGCTCCCGAACTCGGCTATATGCAGGGCCATGAATCAATCCGTACCCGAATCGCTTGCCATCATTGCCGGCAAAGGCGCTTATCCGCGGCTGCTGGCGGAGTCCGCCCGCCAACAGGGCGTTCGCCGTCTCTTCGCCATCGCGTTCAAGAAGGAAACGGAAAAATCCATCGAAACGCTGGTCGACACGGTCGTCTGGATCAACATGGGCCAGCTCGCCGCCATGCTTGACGCTTTGAAAAACTCCGGCATCCGTCACGTGGTCATGGCCGGTCTGATCAAGCCGACCCACCTGTTTCGGGCGCGACCGGATGCCGCGTTGCGTACTCTGCTCAAGGGGCTCCATCAGCGCAATGCCGACACGATTTTCGGAGCCGTCGGGGACGCGATTAAGAATCTAGGTCTCGATGTGCTTCCGGCCTCGACCTTTATGGAAGCGCACATGCCGTCGCCAGGCAGCCTGACCCGGCGCGCGCCCGGTCCCGTCGAGCAAAGCGATATCGTATTGGGTCGCCATGTAGCCCGCGTAACCAGTGGACTGGATATCGGACAAACCGTCGTAATCAAGGAAGGCACGATTTTGGCCGTCGAAGCGTTCGAGGGCACCGACGAAACGCTGCTTCGGGCCGGACGTCTGGGCGGGCCCGGCGCGGTGATCGTGAAAATCGCCAAAAAAGGCCATGATATGCGCTTCGACATTCCCGTGATCGGTCTGCACACGATCAAGGTCATGCGGAAGATCAAGGCCGCCGCCCTTGCCGTCGAAGCCGGCCGCTGCATTGTGCTCGAAGGGAAAAAAGTCGTTGCGCAAGCCGACAGAGCCGGTCTGTGCATTATGGTCTTTGAACCCAAAGACGTTTGACGGGTAGAGCCTTAATCAGTTTCTGTTGAGGAAAGCGGTCGGTACGGAGCCCGACCCTCCAACATCTGTAAAATCGCTTTGTTTTTGCAATGGAGGGACGACCTCCCGTCTTCGCCCTACGGGCTACGCCGAGGCAAGCCGTGTCGTCCGTAGCCTTTCCGCAACAGGAACTAATAACGCTGTACGGCCGAAAACACAAGAAAGAGGAGACGTGAATGTTTGTGAGTGCGTGGGTGAAAACTCACATACTCCCAAACCCACATACCCGCACACTTGGGTACAGAAAGGATTCCATGACTGACAAGCTCAAGGTTGGCGTGTTCGGTGTCGGCAGTCTCGGCCAATGGCATGCGCGCATCTATTCCGAAATGCCTAACGTCGAGCTTGTCGGCGTGTTCGACACCGACCCGCAACGCGCCCGCGAAATCGCGGACAAGTACCGGACCCGGCCGTTCGACCGTCTGGACGAGCTGGCTTCCTCTGTCGAGGCCGCCAGTGTCGCCGCGCCCACCGACCGGCACCACGAGGTCTTCCTGAAATTGGCCAACCGCAACTGCCACATGCTCATGGAGAAACCGATCGCCGCCACGCTGCAGCAGGCCCGCGAGATGGTGGCCATCGCCGAACGGAAAAATCTGACGCTGCAAGTCGGCCATGTCGAGCGGTTCAATCCGGTGATCGGCTTTCTGGAGGCCAACCTGACCACGCCGCGTTTTATCGAGGCCGAACGACTGGCCCCGTTTCCGCCTGCGCGTCCCGGCTCGGCGCCGCGCGGCACCGAGGTCAGCGTCGTACTCGATCTGATGATTCATGATCTCGACATCATTCTGCACCTGGTCCGTTCGCCTCTGAAAACGCTCCACGCCGTCGGCGTGGCGGCGCTGGCGCCGACCGAAGACATTGCCAACGCCCGGCTCGTATTTGAAAACGGCTGCGTCGCCAATGTGACCGCCAGCCGTATCAGCCGCGAACGCCTGCGCAAGTTGCGCGTCTTTCAGGAGGACGCCTACCTCTCGCTCGATTACATGAATCAATCGGGTCTGCTCTCGCGCAAAGCGAACCGCGCCATCGAGACCGTGCCTGTCCCCATCGAAAAAGGCGATGCGCTGGAACGGCAACTGGCCTCGTTCGTGGACTGTGTACAGTGCAGGAAAACACCCGTTGTCTGCGGACGGCAAGCCACCGATGCGCTCGACTTGGCGATCAGAATCTGCGATGCGATCAAGGAAAATCCGTCGTGACCCATGCCCCGAATACGCTTGGCGAATCGCCCGCATCCCCTACCCTGCTCATGGTTGCGGGCGAATTGTCCGGCGACATGCATGGCGCCGCCCTGATCAAGACCCTGCAAAGCAAGCGCCCGGATTTGCGCGTATTCGGCATCGGCGGACCTGCCATGCGGGAAGCGGGCATGGAGACGCTGTACGATGTCTCGGACATGGCCGCCATGGGATTCGTCGAGGTGTTGCGTCGCTACGGTTTCTTTCGCCGCGTCTTTTTCGAGTTGCTCGCCGCCGCGCGCGACCGGCAACCGGATGGCGTGATTCTGATCGATTATCCCGGCTTCAATCTCCGCTTCGCCCGCCGGACCCACGCGCTGGGCATCAAAACAATCTACTACATATGCCCGCAGGTCTGGGCCTGGCACCGAGCCCGCATTCCGCGCATGGCGGCTTCGCTCGATCAACTGATCGCCATTTTCCCGTTCGAAGCGCAGCATTTCGAGGGCACAGGGCTCAAGGTCGATTATGTCGGGCATCCGCTGGTGGACGAGATGCGCGAATTTTCCGCCACGCCCCAAACCGAAATCCCGTGGCAGGGCTCGCCCCGTATCGCCCTGCTGCCCGGCAGCCGCCGCGCGGAAATCGACTGTATTCTGCCCGATATATGGAAAGCGGCCGGACTTCTGCAACAGGCGCGACCGGACGCGTCGTTCATTGTCGCGGCGCCCGACCCGAAGATCGAAGCGCTGATTCGCGCCCGTATCGCCACCTTGAAACCGGCCCCGGCCCGTTGGTCCATTGTCACAGGCCAAACGCGGGAAGTTTTGCGACAAGCTACAGCCGCCATGGCGGCATCGGGCACGGTCACGCTCGAAGGCGCGCTGCTGGAATGTCCCATGCTGCTTGTCTATAAAATGGCGGCGATCACGCATTTTCTCGCCAAGCGCATCGTCAAGACCGATCATATCGGCTTGGCCAGCATTGTGCTGGGCAAAAAGGTTTGCCCGGAATTCATTCAGGACGCCGCCACACCGTCCGCGCTTGCCGAAGGATTGATACCTTTGCTGACGGATACCCCGCCACGCGCCCGTATGATTGCCGATTACCGGAACGTCAAGACCGCGCTCGGCCAAGGCGGCGCCGCGCAACGCGCCGCCAATCTGACGCTGGAAAGCATCGGCCTTGATCTCGCCGCACCGAAAGCGCCAAATACGGAATAAATGATGCTGTGCCGGGCAGGTGCGTGCAGGTTGCGATGGACCTCGTTGACGCTATTGACGCTATTGACATGATTGACGACGCAATGGGCCCCGCGCCCCAACCCACGGAAAGGAGTTTACTCTCATGTCCGATCTATTCGACAAGCACGGCGGTTTTCGCAAACTCCACACGTTCACTCTGGCGACGATCGTTCAGCTCGAAACGCTGCGCTTTTGTCGGCGTTTTCTAACATTTGATCACCGCGAGGCAAGATCGAAGTTCTACGATCCTAAAGGGCGGCAGTTCGATCAGATGACGCAGGCTGCCCGCAGCGGTCGCCAAAATATCATTGAAGGCTCAGAGCGTGCCTCGACGTCCAAAGACACTGAAATGAAACTCACCGACGTGGCGCGAGCCAGCCTCGGCGAGCTGCGCGGCGATTACGAGGTGTATATTCTGGACCAGGGCCAGATTCCATGGTCGGTCCATTCACCCGACGCCAAAGCCGTGAATGCGATCTCGATCGATCCCGCCCCCTTCAGGGACGACGTGGTTCACGAATCGGCCAAACATGCCATGAAACAGCGCGCCAAATACGCCTGCTGGCTCGATTCCGACGATGCGGCGGTCGTGGCCAATGCCTTGCTCATCATCATCGGCCGCGCCTTGAATATGCTCAAGAGCCAGATCGAAGCCCAAGGCAAAGCTTTCGAGGAAACAGGCGGTTTCAGTGAACGTCTTATGACCCGGCGCCTTAAAGCACGCGATCTGCAACAAGCTGTTGATGCGCCAGACTGTCCGCAATGCGGCAAGCCTATGCGTCAGCGCAAATCGGCCAAAGGCGAGTTCTGGGGCTGCTCGGCCTTTCCCGACTGCAAAGGAATAAGGCCTATGAAGCAATGAATCCGACCTGTTGACAATCGAGTCAACAATGTCAACACGGTCAATCGCGTCATCCGAAATGTGAAACTTAACGGCTATAAACAAACATAAGCCGATGGCAAGAATACGAAAGGATTATTAATGGCAACCCCAAAGGGGTTATGCAACAAAGCCTGGGGCCAGCGCCCTAGGTCCTGCGAATCCAAGCCCGATTCAGGCTGGTGCCGGGGGCGGGAGTCGAACCCGCATGATGTTGCCATCGCCAGATTTTGAGTCTGGTGCGTATGCCATTTCGCCACCCCGGCCGAAATGTGAAAAAACATCTATCACAAGACACGCGTCCGTTCAACTCTTTTTTTGGGCCTTCGGAATATCGGCCCAGCGCTCGCTTGCCGAATTGTCAAGCCACGCGGGTAGCATGCGGCGCAACAAAGCAGGCTCCAGTCGCGCAGCGTCGAGATCGGTCATGTCGGCCCATAGAAAATCGATATGCTTTTCGCATGATCGGGGCGCCCGATCGGCGCGCACGCCTGCCACGCTCATTGCGAAAACAAGGTTGATTTCGGCATGCGGTTCGCCTTTTTGCGCAAACACATGCTCCGCCGCGCCCAGAAAACGACCGATCCGCGCGGTCAAACCCAATTCCTCCTGGATTTCACGCGCCAAGCTCGACCGGGCCGGCTCGCCGAATTCCACGTGGCCGCCCGGCAAATAGGTGTTGTCGGCGCCTTGGGTATGACACAACAGCAAACGTCCGCGCTTGACGCACACGCCGCGCGCCAATATCTCGACAGTTTTTGTTTTCATTTCCAATACGTTCTACTTTCCACTTTCAACTTTCCACACGGCTCTATGCGTACGGCCACGGTTTTCCTGTCGCTCGCAATACCTCGCCGACCAAATACAACGACCCCGCAATCAGAACGGCGCCGCCGTTGTCTTTCGCCCACGTCCTCGCCTCTTTTTGCGCAGCGGCCAGGGTCGATTCAACCGCATCCCAGCCTTGGGCTCGCGCCGCATCGGCTAACTCGCGGGTTGATCGCGAGCGCGGGTTGTCGATCGGGACCGTCCATAGCGGACGACCCTGTCCGGGAAACGCCTTCAAAAATCCGGGCAAATCCTTGTCGTCGCACATGCCGAAGATCATCGCCAACGGACGATCCGCCAGCGTATCGGTCACCGTGGCGGCCAGAACCTTGGCCGCGCCCGGATTATGCGCGCCGTCCAGCAGCACCGGCGGTT
>SLMC01000411.1 GCA_007133745.1 Kiritimatiellia bacterium | reverse complement strand
GTAGCGCAAATCGAGCATACGACGCGATTTTCCGGCCAAACGAGTCAAGCAGGCCTGCAAACTGTCCAAAAGGCGGTTTTCGCAGTAGAAATCATCCACATGCTCATAGCCATCGGATATTTTTTCGAGAATATCCGGATCGCAAAACACCGCTTGCCGCTTGCGTTCCCGCAGATGATTCATGGCCACGCGGTACAGAATCGAGCGCGACCACGCCCCGAACGAGGCTTTTTCATCGAACTGCTCATGCTTTTCCCAAAGAAGCACCGAAGTTTTTTGGACAATTTCCTCGGAATCCTGATGATTTCTGGCCAAAGAGAAGGCAAAAGCATAGAGGGTTCGCGTCTGGCCGGTCAGCAGTTCGACAAATTGACCTTGATTTTTCATAGGACTCCCAAGGCGGTTTACACAGGTTAATGTTTCAACGGCGGAAATCTTACAGGATGATTACTAAAAAAGAGTCCATGCGAGTATGTTGCCCGGAACGGGTGCAAGGCGGGCTGTCGCCCGCAACCCAAGTGTGTGGGTATGTGGGTTTGTGAGTATGTGAGTTTTCACCCGCACACTCACGCACCCACACACTCACTCACAAACAATCACGCCTCCAATTTCTTGTTTTTTTCGGCAGGACGGCGTGATTAAGGCGCTAATAGCAATGTTCAGCGCCGGGGAAGGCGCCGGTTTCGACCTCGTTGCGATAGGCGGCCAGAGCTTCGCTCGTGGCTTGGCCGAGGTCGGCATAGCGCTTGACGAATTTCGGGCTCAATGCGTCGTACAGCCCGAGCATGTCGTGGATCACCAGAATCTGCCCGTCGCAACTCGGGCCGGCTCCGATCCCGATGGTCGGCACGGAAACCGATCCGGTAATACGCTCGGCCAGAGCGGCTGGCATGCATTCGAGAACCAAAGCAAAGACGCCCGCCCGATCCAGCGCACCCGCGTCCTGAACCAGCCGTTCCGCGTCGGCCTCCAGACGGCCCTGCACTTTGTACCCGCCCGTCTGCTGTATGGTTTGCGGCGTCAACCCGATATGGCCGAGTGTCGGAATCCCGTTCCGTGCCAAAGCCTCGACAACCGGCGCGCGGAAGGCGCCGCCTTCGATCTTAACCGCATCGACTCCAGCCTCCTTAATGAATCGCCCGGCCGTGAGCACGGCCTGCTCGACGGAAGCTTCATATGAAAGAAACGGCAGATCCGCCACCACCAGCGCGCCCTGCACCCCGCGTGCAACCGCCTTGCAATGGTGCAGCATCTCTTCGACCGTCACGGGCAGCGTGTTGGAGTAGCCGAGCATCGTCATGCCCAGCGAATCGCCGACCAGAATTAGCGGAATGCCCGAGCCATCCACCAAACGAGCCATGGAATAATCATAGGCGGTCAGGCATGACAGCTTGCGTTCGCCCTTGGCGGCCTTGATCCGCGTTACAGTCCATTTCTTCTGCATGACACCCTCCAAAAGAAAGACTTGTGACACAACTCAAGCGAAATGTCAAGCTGGACCGGCACCCATCGTCACGCCTAACGGGACCCGAAGGGCGCAGCCCTTCGGGGTACCGTTCAGGCGCTTGTTCGAATTCTTTCCATTTTCTGTCGACAACCGCCGGTCTGTATTAGAAACCGTTCGTTCAAGCGGGTCGCATAAGTGTATCCAAGTAAGGGTGGCGTTGAAGAGTGCGCTTAAGAAAGCGATCAAGTGTTCGGAGCGCCAAAGGCGCTCTTACACTTGCCCGTACACTTGCTCGTACACTTCGTCCCCACACTTACTTGGATACGCTTAATCGACTCGCTTCGTCGATCTTCATCTTCCTCTGCGAACAGCAATTCTCATTATGGCCTTAACCCGACGGAGCGGCTCGGCTTCCCGAGCCGGATGGCCGGACGCGGAAACGCGTCCGCTCCACTGTCCGACGGAGCGCCTTAATCACGCTGTCCTGCCGAAAGAAACAATAAATTGGAGGCGTGATTTTTTGTGAGTGCGTGAATGTGCGGGTGAAAACTCACATACTCCCAAACCCACATACCCACACACTTGTGTTGCGGGCGACAGCCCGCCTTAACCCAATATCATGCGAGCCAGGAAGCGCAGCAAATCGCGCATGTCGGGGTCGGGCGCCTGGTCGGCGACAGCCTGCGCGCGCGCTTTGAGCTTGGCCAGCAGACGTTCGGCCTGACCGAACACGTCCGCGTTGTCGTACAAATTCCGCATGTCGTCGAGCCGGCATTCCCGGGCCTGCGCCTGCGCCCGCCGCAAAATATCGGGATCGCTCTTCTGAAGCGCGAGCGCGTGCAGCAACGTGGGCCGCCGTGTCATGACATCGCGGCCGAAAATCTTTTTCCCAGCATCGGTCGCATGCCAGTCGTCCAGATCGTTGGCCACCTGATAGGCTTCGCCAACGCACAGAGCAAAGCGCTTGAGCAAAGGACGGTCCAGTGTCGCGCCGCCCGCGCGCAAACCGGCAAACAGAGCGGCTTCGAACGCCGGCGCGGTTTTAAGGGCGTATCCGGCCAAGGCGTCGGCCGTCGTCAAAGACCAGGGACTCTCGCTCCAGAGCAGTTCGGCGCCTTGCCCCCGACAGAGCGCAATGTGGGCCGACGCCAGATTTTGCAGAATGTCCGCAATAGCGTCCGCCCCGGCAAAATCCGTCGTCCCGGCCACAAGCCGATAGCCCAGTCCGACCAGCCAGTCGCCGGCGTTGATGGCCGACGCCAAACCCTGTTGACAATGCACGGTCGGGCGACCGTAACGGAACGCATCGCCGTCCTCGATATCGTCATGGATGAGCGAAGCCTTGTGCAAGGCCTCGATCGCCAGCGCCAGCCCCCGAACCGAATCCGGCGCAACCGCCTCCGGATCCGCTTCGGGCAAAAGCGCGGCTGCGCCATGTTCGGCAGCGGCATAGGCCGCCAGCACAATAAAGGGCCGCAAACGTTTTCCGCCCGTTTTAAGCCAGTCCAAGGCAACGGTTTCTACCGCCCGGAACGCTGTCGGGTTCCGCGCGATTTCCGGACCCCGAACATCCTTCAGCAAACGGGAAAAATCCGGCTCCTCGAAAAGGCCGCGCGCCAGACGCCATAAAGGCAGATACGTAGGCGAAACGCTCGCGGCATCGCGCTGCGCGGTCAGCAAGGCCATGACCTGATCGTGTTCGACCTCGGTATCCGCGCACCCGTCCCGCAACAGCGGAACCGCGACACGCGGCACGCCCATCCGGTCGATGTGAGCGAAGGCCTTCTCCAACGAATGCAGACAGGCAACGCCCATAACGGCGTCCGCGTCCCGTTCCAGCATTTTCATAACCACTTCCGGCGTGCCTTCGGCGACCATGACGCGGTACCCTGCGTCCCGAGCCTTTTCCGCAATATCGTTCAACGGCCTGCCATGATCGTTCGGCCCGGGCAGCAAGCAGCGAGGCATGAACAGCAAACGCCGATGAAAAGGGACGGCGGCAAAACGGTCGCGCCAGAAAGCGTTGCTGACCGCCACCATGGCGAAACCGAGATAGACGGTCGGCAAGCCAAGCTGTTCAAGCGCCCCGCGCGCTGTATGCCGCAGCTCGTCCTTGCCGGGCGCCGGTCCGGACGCGTTTCCGGCGGCCAGCTCGTCGGCCAAACTGCGAATGCGCGCGCGGTCGGCCGACTCGGGCACCTCTCGAATAGTCTCGTCCAATGCCATAATTATGTTTCCCGATCAAAGTGTACCGAGCCCGCAAAACATCCCGAGCGCGTCCACGGTCCAGACTAACGGATACAGCGCTTCGGAATACCACAAACTCGCGAAATACAGGCCGATCGGCGCCGGCCGCCGCCAGGCGCCGTCTTGCACCCCTTTCGCCAGATACAGCGCGCCGCGTCGCGCCGCGTCGCCGGCCGACTCGTCCGCGTCCGCCAGCGCCGCCACGGCAACCGCCGTTTCTTCCATTGTGGACGGCGCATTGCGAACGCCGCCCCAGCCGCCATCGGCATTCCGGACGTTCAGCAAATAGGCTGTCGCCCGGTCGCGCATGGGTCCGGTCACGGCCAGTTCGTTCAGCGCGCGCAGAACGAAACCGGCGCCCAGCACGCGGTTGACCTGATCGGGCGCATGACAGGATCCGAACCACAGCGGACGCCACGACCCGTCTTCCTGCTGCGACCGTTCCAGATACCGCAAACCGCGCGCGATGTCACGGGCAAAGTTCCCGCCGCCGTTGCGTTCAACCGCGCGCAAGGCGCGCAAGGCATGCGCCGTCAGGTCCGGCGCGCTGGTATCGAACGGCAATCGGCCCCAGCCGCGGCAAAATGTCGGCCAACCGCCATCGGCATTCTGCAGATTCAGCAGCCAGGCGGCGCCGCGCCGCGCCTCCGCCTGCTCGCCGCAGCGGCTCAAAACCAGCGTGGCCCCGGCTGTATCGTCCGTGTCCGGAACGCCGCCCGGCAAATGGGTCCAGCCCCAGCCGCCCGGTCGCGCGTCGGTATAGGGATGCCGGCGCCGACCCTGCCGGCGTCCAAGCCAGGCGATCGTGTCCGCGCCGATCGCCTCGCGCCGACCGGCGGAAGCCAGCGCCTTGACCGCACTGGAGGTCAGCCAAACCGAAAGATTGCTGTCGATCGGCCAACTGCCGTCGGCGCGCACCGCTCGGCGCAGAAAATCGAGCCCGGCCCGCACAACCGGTTGATCCGTCCCGTAAAGCGACGCCAAACTCATCGCCGTAAAGGCGGTCAGCGGCACAGCTTCGAGAAACCCGCCGCCGACCGGTTGCAAGTGGCGCAAGCGGCGCAGCGCCGGTCTTTCGGCCAGACGCCGTAGGCCGCGCCGCAGCACGGACTTTGAAGGCTGCCGACGCTCTGCCAGCAAACCGAGCGCGATCAGAGCCGGCAACGCATAGCTAACCACCTGCATCCGCAGGTATCGGAACACGGCGTGCGGCAGCAGCGCCATCTCGTAGGGCAAGGCGGGAATCGCCGACCATGGCGTCAAACCGGCCAAGGCCGCATTGGCCAGAATCGGCACGGCAAACGTGCGGTCTTCACCGTACTTGGCCAATACGGCGGCCGCCCGGTCTTCACCGAAAGGCGCCAGCCAGCGACGGGCATCCGCGAGCGCATTGCGCTGTTCCGTCTTCTGGCCCGCCAACGTTAGCGCCGAAACGGCAAGCAACGTCGTGGCGATATTGGACGGGCTGTCTACCGTGTCGCCCCAGCCGCCATCGGCATTGCGGCGCCGAACCAGCCAGCCGGTTCCATTCTCGATCAGCGCCTTGGACTGCGCCCGGTCGGCCGCCGAGCCGGCGCGCCGGGCATGGACCTGCGCCACTGAAAACGCGCTGACCGCCGTCGCCGTCGCCAACGCCGACGAAGACAGCGTCCCTTCCCAGTATCCGTCCGGATGCCGAGCGCGCTGCAGTTCGCGAACGGCAACGTCCAACGCCGCCATGCAAGGTGACGATGCATCCACGGTCAAGGGCGCTCCCCGAGACAAATCATATGCTTATGCGTTCGAATATACATTCTGTCCCCGGAAAACACCGGCGAGCTGCGAAAGGGTTCGAGCGTGTTGACCGCGACCGCTTCGAATTCGCGGCCGGGCTTGAAGATCACGGTGACGCCTCGGTCGCTGCTGGCGAACAGCAGCCCGTCGGCCAGCGTCAGGCTCGGATACATGGTCCCTTTCAGATCCGGAATGCGGTGCGCATAGATTTCATCTCCCGTACGCGCGTCCAGCACAAGCAGATCGCCTCTCTGGTTCAAGGCGTAGAACAATCCGTCGTGAACGACGGGCGAGGCGTAGTAGCGCTCGCGGTGCGGGCGTTTTTTCCAGCGGATTTCCCACAGCACGTCCGGCTCGAAGCTGTCGGCGGCTTCCGTCGGCAGGCGCACAGCGCGGGCCGCCGGAAAATCCGCCAAGTAGATCACGCCATCGGCGACGATCGGACTGGTGAACGGCATGGACCCGACCTTGCGGCAGACGATATGGCCGTCGCGCGCGCGTACGATATCGCCTCCGTTGGTCAGCACGGCATCCTCTTCGCCAATGCGCAACGCCACCGGCGTACCGTACGTTCCCTTGCTGGTGGCGGTCCACACCGTTTGACCCGTGACCGGATCGAGCGCATGCACCGTATGCCCCACATGCGCGATCAGCCGGCCGCCACTGAACACCGGCGACGCGCTATGGCCGTACTGATCCACAGGCCGCCCGATCCAACGGATCCATTGGCGGTTCCCGTCCAGATCGTAACAGGCGACGACCCCCGTTCCGAACAGCGCGTAGACATGCCGTCCATCCGTCATGGGCGTAGGCGTCGTGTACCCGTTTGTTCCATGCGTGGCAGGCATGACCTCGGCCTGCAACGCGCGCTGCCGAGCCCGTTTCTCGTTGAAGTCGGCTGTCAGCGCTTTCATGGCGGACTGTAGCGTTGTGTCGTCCGGGTTTTCCTTCACCTTGGCGGCCATCTCCTTGCGTTGCCGATCCGCTTCCCGGAAGACTTGCCGAGCCGTTGCGAGCGCCGCCTGTTTTTCCTCATAGTCCTTTCGGGCTTGCTCCGTATCGAGCGTATCGGTCGCAGGATTGGGTCTGGCCCATAAAATCGAGCCATCCTGCTTCGAAAGGCAGACCAAGGACGAGGGTTCCATGCCGATGAAGATGCGGTCGCCAAGAATGATCGGCGACGCGTTCGACCATTTTTCCAGCGGCTGCTTCCAGACCACGTTGTTTTGGGCGCTCCAAGTCCGGGGCGGACGCGCGTTAACGTAGTGGCCGGCGCCGTCCCTGCGCCAGCCCGGCACATCCGTCCCCAACGCTACGCCTGCCGACAACGCCAACAGAACCCGCCACGCCCAACTCGATTTTCCATGCATGTTGATACCCCTTTGTCATGAATGCCTTTTCAATGCTCCCGTTCTCGCGACGCAAGGTCGCGGGGGACGGCTTAAAAAGGAGAACGGCCAGGAATTAATTAGACTCGGAACACATACTCCGTCAAGCGCAAATGAAAAAAAAGGACGGCGGGAGGTCGCCCCCGCCGTCCTGCGCTTCGGATCGAACGATCCGGTCTTCCTGCATGTTATTTCACGTTGACCACCTCGTGACCGGCCGCCTGCCAGTCGTCGATGCCTTCAGGGTTGACATACGCCAACTCATCCGAGGCGCTGTCAAAAGTTTTTTGAAAAGTATGACGCGGCACGTCTCATAACAGTGTCTCGCTGTCGCACAATTGTTGAAGATGCTGTTACAATCGGATAAATTCAATTTAAAATTGAACAGGCTGTCGATAGCGTGTATGTTAATCGGATCATAGACAAACAGGCCTGTCGCCATTATTAAAGAAAAGTCCCTTGACCAATCGAAACAACATTAAGGACATCTATGCCTATATACCGCGAGCGCGATCCTGTTGTTTGGCTCCAAAAGTTAGTGGCCTGTCCAAGCGTCAATCCCCGAGGCAAACTGGTGGACGGCCCGACCTTCGGCGAAGCGCGCCTGAACACGTTGCTGTCATTAATAACAAGAAGATTCGGTGTATCTTTTTAAGAGATAAACTACGAAACACGCGAAAAGCGCGAAAACAATGGTCTCCACATAATAAACTTTCGCGTATTTCGTAGTTGAAAAAAAACATTGGTTGCGGGCGTCAGCCCGCGTTAGGATGCGGAAGAGACCCGGAGATATTCCGGGAAAGTGGGTGTCGGCGGAGTCCGGATGTGACAGAATCATTTGCGACAAAACCATGGGAAAGAGGCGGGGAGCTGCCCGGCGGCTGTCCCAATGATTCTGACGAGAAATGATTTTGTCGTCTCCGGGTTCGATGGCCCCGGATGAGCGAAACGGGAGAGAGAGGAATCCGAACAGTAAGCATCCATCGTATTTTTGAAAGGCTGTCGCCATTCAAAAAACGATGATGCTTGGCGCTAAGCCATTTGGGCGAGCGTTTCGAGGAGCCGGTTCAGCTTGTCCTGGCGGGCGACGAGTTCTTCCTTGCGCGTTTTCTGGTGTTGAACCACGTCGGGTTTGGCTTTGCTGACGAAGGCGATGTTGTTGAGTTTCGCGTTGACTTTGGCCAAATCGCCGGAGACTTTGGCCAACTGATCGGACAGGCGCCGCTGTTCCGCCTCCACATCGACGAGGCCGTCCAGAGAGAGATAGACCGTTCCGAGCTTGACGACGGCGCTGGGCATGACGGTTTTCGGATCGCTCTTCGCAAGCAGGGTCAGGGATCGCGCGCGCAGGCCGGCCTGCAAGGCTATGCGATCGGCCTCGATCGTTTCCGCCCAAACCGGCGTGCCGACCTTGACGGTGTAGTCGGCTTCCTTCGCGTCGGCAATGCCGTAATCGGCCTTGAGCGCGCGGGCGGCCCGCATCAGTTCGTGCTTGCCGTCCACGTAATCGACGTCCGTTCTTGCAATGCCCCAGGCTTTCAGGGTTTCGTCGTCAGCCGACTCGGGCCAGGGCGCGCGCATGATGAAGTCGTTTTGCGTTCCGTAGCCCATGGCATGCCACAGTTCTTCGGTCACGAAAGGCATGATCGGGTGCAGCAGTCGCAACGCGTTGGAAAAGACGTAATGCAGCGTTTTCAGCACGGCATTCTTGCGTTGCGGATCGGCGCCGTACAGACTGGCTTTCGAGTATTCGATATACCAGTCGCAGAATTGGCCCCAGACAAACTCGTAAAGCACGTGCGCCACATCGCCGAACCTGAGTTTTTCCAGATTGTCCGTACACTGGCGGATGGCGTTCTGGAGCGTCCAAAGAATATGCTTGTCGTCCGAAGCAAGCTGCTGCGGATCGAAATCCGGAACAGGCATGCCGACCTCGCCGGCTCGGTCGCTGTGCATGGCGATATAGCGGGCGACATTCCAGAGTTTCGTGCCGAAATTGCGCCCGATTTCGAATTTGTCGTTCGAGAGATAGATGTCCTGACCGGTCGCCGCCAGCATCATCAGACTGAACCGGAGCGCATCCGCGCTGTAGGTATCGATGATGGCGAGCGGGTCGATGACGTTGCCCAAACTTTTGCTCATTTTGCGGCCTTGCTCGTCGCGAACCGTGCCATGGATATACACATGGCGGAACGGGATCTCCCCCTTGAACTCGAGTCCGGCCATGATCATGCGAGCGACCCAGAAGAAGATGATTTCCGAGGCGGTAACCAAATCGTGCGTGGGATAGTAGCGTTGCAGATCCGCCGTATCCTGCGGCCAGCCCAGCGTACTGAAAGGCCAAAGCCATGAGGAGAACCAGGTGTCGAGCACATCCTCGTCCTGGCGCAGGTCGTTCGCGCCGCATTTCGGACAGGTGTCGGGCTGTTTCGGGGCCGCCCACTCGTGTGCGCAGGCTTGGCAGGTATAGACGGGTATGCGGTGGCCCCACCAGATTTGACGGGAGATGCACCAGTCCCGGATATTCTCCATCCATTCGAGATAAACCTTGGTCCAGCGCGCGGGCGTGAAATCGATTTGCCCGCTTTTCACGGCTTCGACAGCCGGTCGAGCCAGTTCCTTCATGGCCACGAACCATTGCGCGGAAAGCCGGGGTTCCACGACGGTTTCGCAGCGGTAGCAATGGCCGACAGCGTGGCTGTGATCTTCGACGCCGTCGATCAGGCCCTGTTCCTTCAAATCTCGCAGAACGGCCTTGCGGCATTCGAAGCGATCCATGCCCGCGTAGGGGCCGGCGGCTTCGTTCATGGTTCCGTCCTCGTTCATGACGCTGACGGAGGGCAAATCGTGGCGTTGACCCATGGCGAAATCGTTGGGGTCGTGGGCCGGGGTCACTTTCACGGCGCCGGTTCCAAAGGCGGGGTCCACATAATCGTCCCGAATCACCCGCAACACGCGTCCGACCAGCGGCAGCGTGATGGTGGCGTTTTCGAGAGTACGGTAGCGTTCGTCGTCGGGATGGACGGCGATCGCCGTGTCGCCCAGCATGGTTTCAGGCCGGGTCGTGGCGACGACGATATAGTCGGGCGCGGTCGTGTCGGCGGCATCGGCCGGCTTCACCGGGTAGCGCAAGCGCCAGAGCTTGCCCTGTTCGGCCCGATGTTCGCTTTCCTCGTCCGAAAGCGCGGTGCGACAGCGCGGGCACCAGTTGACAATGTACTGGCCGCGATAGATCAGGCCCTTGTCGTAAAGCCGAACGAACACTTCGGCCACGGCCTCGCTGAGACCGGCATCCATGGTGAAACGCAAACGATCCCAGTCGCAGCAACAACCCAGTTTCTTCAGTTGGTTGACGATGGCGTCGCCATGGGTTTCCTTCCAGTCCCAAACCCGTTCGAGAAAGGCGTCGCGCCCGAGATCTTCGCGCGACAGGCCTTCCTTGCGCAAGGCGCGTTCCACGACATTCTGCGTGGCGATGCCGGCATGGTCCGTGCCCGGCACCCAGACCGCGTTGCGGCCCTGCATGCGACGCCAGCGCACGAGGATGTCCTGAAACGTGTTGTTCAGGGCGTGGCCCATGTGCAACACGCCCGTGACATTCGGCGGCGGAATCATGACACTGTAGGGCTCGCCGCCTTGGTCGGGATCGCCGCGGAACAGTCCGTTTTCCAGCCAGCGCGCGTACCACGCGTCCTCGATGGCTTTCGGATCGTAGCGTTTGTCCATAGTTTCGGGCTGTGATGTTTTTTCGTTCATGCAATCCAACTCGTCTTCCGTTCTCGTCGCCGTTCTCGTAAACCGATGCTCAGGTCTTCTGACTTCTGACATCTGTTCGACCTCTGGGTTGCGGGCGTACGGCCCGCGTTAGCGCCTTTTTCCCGGCTTGCGACGCTTCAGCTTGCGTTTTTCCTCCATGAACAGCTTGTATTCGACGCTGTCCAATAGCGCTTGCCAGGCGGCTTCGATGATGTTTTCCGAAACGCCGATGGTGCGCCAGACGTTTTTGCCGTCGCCGGATTCGATTAGAACCCGCGTTTTGGCCGCCGTGGCTTCTTCGGGATCCAAAATGCTGACGCGGAAATCGGTCAGCGAGACGTCGGCGATGGACGGATAAAAGCGGGTCAACGCCTTGCGCAGCGCACGGTCCAACGCGTTCACGGGACCGTCTCCCTCGGCCACGGTTTGCTCGATATCGCTCTTAACCCTTACTTTGAGCGTGGCTTCCGAAAGACAGGGCTCGTTTTTGCCGCGTTTTTCCACGATGACCCGAAACCCTTCGAGATCGAAGAAGGATTTGTGTTTTTCGAGCGTTTTCTGGATCAGCATTTGGAACGAGGCGTCTGCGGATTCGAAGGCGTAGCCCTGACTTTCCATCGTCTTGAGCGCCTTGAGTATATCGCGCGCGCCCGTGGTGGATTCGCGGCGGCCGATGCCCAGCTCGATGGCTTTCAGCAAGACGTTGGCGCCGCCCGAAAGTTCGGAGATCAGGATGCGGCGCGTGTTGCCGACGGCGTCCGGACTCACATGCTCGTAGGTGGTCGGGTTTTTCTTGACGGCGTTGACATGAGGGCCGCCTTTATGGCTGAACGCGCTGTGTCCGACATAGGGCGCTTTGGAGTCGTGACGGACATTGACGAGTTCCTCGGTGAACAAAGCCAAGTCGCGCATGCGAGCCAGGCGGCCGGGCGCCAGACAGGTGTAGCCCATCTTCAGTTCGAGCGCGGGCACGAGCGTGCACAGGTTGGCATTGCCGCAACGCTCGCCGTATCCGTTGACGGTGCAGTGAACCTGCGTGGCGCCGGCGCGTACGGCTTCCAGCGTGTTGGCCACGGCCAGGCCGGAGTCGTTGTGGCCATGAAAGCCTATCGGGCAAGACATCGCGTCGCACACCTCTCGCGTCGCGGCCCCGATTTCATGCGGCAGCCGTCCGCCGTTCGTGTCGCAGAGCGCAAGCGTGTCCGCGCCGGCGCCGCGCGCCGCCTCGATGCAGGCCATGGCGTAGTCGGGCCGGGCGACGTACCCGTCGTAAAAATGCTCGGCATCGAAAATCACATCCTTGCCGTTGTCCTTCAGGTAACCGACGGTGTCGGCGATCATAGCGAGGTTTTCGCGCAGAGTGGTTCGCAACGCCTTTCGGACATGCATGTCCCAGGCTTTCCCGTACACGGTCGCGACGGGAGTATCGGCCTGAATCAGGGCCTGCACGAACGGGTCGTCCTGAACGCGCATGCGCGCCCGACGCGTGCTGCCGAAGGCCGCGATACGGGCGTGCCGCAATGGCTCGGCCTTGATTTCCCGGAAAAACGCCATGTCCTTCTCGTTGGAGCCGGCATAGCCGCCCTCGATGCAGTCCACGCCCATCTCGTCGAGACGCCGGGCCAGGCGCAGCTTGGCGCTCAGCGAAAACGAAACGCCTTCGCCCTGGGCGCCGTCGCGCAGCGTGGTGTCGTAGATGGACAGTTTTTTTTTCCTCATGATGCCACGTCTCCGAAAAACGCCTTGTACAGAGAGCGAACCGCTTTTTTCGCATCCGAACCCTTGACCCCGAACATGATGCTGATTTCCGACGCGCCCTGATCCAGCATCTCGATATTGACGCCGACATCGGCCAGCGCGCGGGTCGCGATAGCCGCCGTGCCCACACGATGAACCATGCCTTCGCCCGCCACCATGATCAGGGCCAGTCCTCGTTCAATAATGCAATCGGCCACGCCCAACTCGTCCTTGAGCCGCTCGACGATTTTGCGTTCGGTCGCGGAATCCACGTCCGATTCCCTGACAATCACCGATATCGTATCGATGCCCGAAGGCATATGTTCGAAAGGCAGGCCTTCTTCCTCGATGATCTGGAGAACTTTTCGGCCGAACCCGATTTCGCGGTTCATCAGGTATTTGCAAATCAGGATGCTCATGAAGCCAACCGTATAGGCAATGCCGACAGGATGACCGGTGACATCCTCGCGCGAGAGGGTGATCATGGTGCCGGGCGCATCGGGCGACTGGGTGTTTTTGATGCAGATGGGGATGCCGGCCTGAACGGCGGGGATGATGGCCTCGTCATGCAGGACGCCGAATCCGGCATAGGACAATTCCCGCATCTCGCGATAGGTAAGGTGCGGAATCGGCTGTACTTCAGGGGCCAGATCGGGGTCGATGGCGCAGACCGAATCCACATCCGTGAAATTCTCGTACACGTCGGCTTTGACCGCCGCAGCCAAAATGCTGCCGGTGATGTCCGAGCCGCCCCGGGGAAAGGTCACGATGCCGCCATCGCGGGTATAGCCGAAAAAGCCAGGGAAGACGGTTATGCCCTTCGCCTCGCGCAGCACGGCCAAATTGTCGTAGGATTCCGGCAGCAACTGGGCATTGCCGTATTCGTCGCTGAGCAGCAGGCCGGCGTCTTTGGGATTCAGGTAGCGCGCGTCCAGACCGCGTTGATTCAAGACTTTCGTGACGAGGCGGGCGCAGTTGTCTTCGCCTGCGGCCTTGAGCGCATCCAGATAGCGCGCCTTATGGCTTGTATCGCCGGCCAAGCGCGTTTTCAAATCCAGCTCGACTTCGTCAAGCGCCTCCGCCGGGAGGTTCAAGTTCTTTTGCATGGTCGCGAAACGTTCAAGAATGGCTTTCAGCGGGGCGCCCGCGGATTCTCCGGCCAACGTCAGTTCCGCGCATTGGATCAGCATGTCCGTGATTTTGCGGTCGGTCTTGTGACGTTTGCCCGGTGCGGAAACCACGACAATGCGACGGTCGGAGTCCGAGGCCACAATATCGCACACCGCGCCGATTCTTTCGGCATCCGACAGGGAACTGCCTCCGAATTTGCATACCTTCATCATGGTCAAAGTCCTTCCTGAATACTCATCCATACGGGTTGTTCGTGTCGAGACTGCAACGATTTCAGGCGGGCAGCGCAAGCGCGCACCCGTTCTTCCGTCGTCGGGCTCGCGACGCACGCAGTGGCGGCCGCATGCCCGGACGACAGGGGACGGGTAACGGCGGATTCGATGTTCAAGCCGTCCTTTTTCAGACATGCCCGGACAGGATCCGGACACGTATCGGCCAACGCGTGGGACACGCGAATGTAATATTTTGCTTTAGTTTGCGCCAGGGATTTGACGGCAACGGCGGGCTGTTCGCTGTCCAGGCCCGGAACGCGTCGCGGGCAGCCGCAGGCCATATTGCGCGCCACGTCCGCCACGTCGCTCAGAACCGCGCTGGCGGTGGGATTGCGTCCGGCGCCGCGCCCGACATACAAGGTGGTGTCCGCCATGTCCGTTTTGACCATGATGGCGTTAAACGGGCCTGACACTTGCGCCAGCAGGCTGTGGCGCGGGATTAACGCCGGACGGACTTCGGCACGGATATCGCCGTTGTCGCACTCTATCCGGGCCAGCAGCTTGATGCGGTAGCCGAGCTCGCCGGCCAGGCGAATATCCTCCGGGGACAATCCGCGAATGCCCTGGACAGGCACCGACTCCAACGCGACCGGCGCTTCGTGGAGCAACGATGCCAAAAGGGTTGTCTTATGCGCGGTATCGTGTCCGTCGATGTCCAAGCTTGGCTCGGCCTCGGCATATCCCAACGCCTGGGCTTCGCGCAGGACATCCTCGAAGGCGGCCTGTTCGGCTTCCATTCGGGTCAGGATATAATTGCAGGTTCCGTTCAGAATGCCGTAGATCCCCGCGAACCGGTTGGCGATCAGATCCTCGCGAATGGCCCGAACGATCGGAATGCACCCGCCCGTGCTGGCTTCGAAACGAAGATCCACGTTGTTGCGTGCCGCCGCCCGGTACAGTTCGGCGCCGTGGCGGGCCAGCAACGCCTTGTTGGCGGTGACCACGGGCTTCCCGGCCTCGAGCGCCGCCAGGATCAGTTCGCGCGCCACTCCTGTTCCGCCGATCAATTCCACGACAATGTCGATGCCGGGATCCTGAACGACCGAAAAACCGTCCGTCGTCGTCAGGGCCGGGTCGACGGTTATGTCGCGGGGCGTGTCCCAATCGAGATCGGCAATTTTTCCGAGGGTGAAACGCAGGCCCGTGCGCCGGGTCAGCAGGGCGCCGTTTTTCCGCAATCCGTCCGCAACGCCGACGCCGACGGTTCCAAATCCCAACAATCCCAGAGTGATGTTTTTCATGTTCCGAAAATCCTCGAACGCTCGTCAAAAGAAAACAGCGGGAAACACTAAAGGAAAAGGCGCGTGGGACACAAGCAAAAAAAGGTTAAAGACGGGCTGTCGCCCGCAACCCAGGTGCGCGGGTATGCGGGTTTGGGCGTATGCGAGTTTTCACCCGCACACTCACGCACCCGCACCCTCACAAACAATCACACCTCCAATTCCTTGTTTTTTCGGCAGGACGGCGTGGTTAAGGCGCTAACGCGAACTGATAATGCGGACGGCTGCCTCCAGACTGGTCGTACCATCCTTGACCTTGGCCAGAATCGCGTCGGCGAGCGGAATCATGCCGTTGTGTACGGCCTTGTCGCGAATGGTGTCCGACGGATCTTGTTTCATGATCGAAATGCGAATGTCGTCGTCTATGGGAAGCACTTCCATAATGGCGCCGCGGCCGAGATAGCCGAGCTTTTGGCATTTCGGGCATCCGGCGGCATTGTACACGGTGCAGTTTTCAAACAAGCTCTGATCAATCTTATGAAGGGCCATCAGACTTGCATCCGGCACGGCGGCTTTCTTGCAGGCGGGGCAAAGTTTGCGGTAGAGCCTCTGCGCCTGGGCCAGGATAATGGACGAAGAGAGCAGGAAGGGCTCGATACCCATGTCCAGCAGCCGGGTAATGGTGCCGGGCGAATCGTTGGCATGCAGGGTGCTGAGCACGAGGTGACCGGTCAGCGCGGCTTTGATGGCGATTTCCGCCGTTTCAAGATCCCGGATTTCGCCAATCAGCACGATGTCGGGGTCCTGGCGCAGAATGGCGCGCAACGCTGCCGCGAACGTGCAGCCGACAGCCGGCGCGATGCGCGTCTGGATAATGCCCGGGATTTGATATTCGACGGGGTCTTCGCACGTGACAATGTTGACATCCGGCTTGTTCATTTCCTGAAGACAGGAGTAGAGGGTGGTTGTTTTCCCGCTTCCGGTCGGCCCCGTGACCAAAATGATGCCGTGCGGCTGAGAGATGGCATGCGAAAAAGTGTTGTAGGATTTGTCGTCGAGATTCAGCGACGAGAGGTTGGGGAACAGAGCGTTCTTATCGAGCAAACGCATGACGACCCGTCCCCCGTGAATGGTGGGCAACACGCTGACGCGCACGTCGATGAGCTTGTTCAGCGTGTTGATTCGGAACCGCCCGTCTTGCGGAATGCGGTGTTCGCCAATATCCATGTCCGCTAAAATCTTGATGCGGGAAATAATGGCGGACTGCAAACTCTTGGGCAGTTTGGGGCGCTCCACAAGCAAGCCGTCCACCCGGTAGCGAAGCCGAACGAAATCTTCCTGGGATTCGATATGAATATCGTTGGTTCGCAAACGAACGGCTTCGATAAGTATCGTATTGACCATGCGAATGATGGGGCGGTCCTCGGCGTTCTCCATCATTTCCTCGAGACTTTGATCTTCCTTTTCCTCCAGAGAGCCGAACTCCATGTCGGCGTCCTGGCTCTGCATGACATCCTCCATATCGAACTGCTGCCCGTCTCCTGAAAAAGCGCGCTTAATGGCGTCCATCACGTCGTTTGGGTTGGCGACCAGAGGGACGATGTTCAAGCCGGTTGCCATATGGAGTTCATCCATGGCCATGATATTGAAGGGGTCGCCCATGGCGACAGTCAGCATCTTGCCCAGTCGGGCGACCGGCATGATGCCGTGTTTTTGAAGAATCTCGCGCGGCATCGTTTTCAGCAACGCTTCCTCGGGAGCAAACTGGCCCAGCGCAATCGGGGCCATTCCAAGATACTCGGCCATAACCAGAGTCATGTTTTGCGGAGAAACAATGCTGTCTTCGACAAGCGCCTTCTCCAGCGCGACGCCTTTGCCGCGAGCGGTTTCTTCGGCTTCGGACAAAGCATCGGGGTCCGCCAGTTTACGGCGCACAAGGATATCCAAAATGCTTTTGGGCGCTTTGAGTGCCATGATTCCTATTCTCCTCCGCCCGTGACTTTAAGGGCGGCATCAATGCTGGTGTCGCCGCTTATGACCTTGGAAACGCCAATGTCTTTCAACGACATCATGCCCTGATGCTCGCAGGCGTAGCGGGCAATCTCCTTGGCGGTAAGCCCCTGCACAATGGCATTGCGCAGTTCGCGATCGATCGGAAGCACTTCCATGATGGCCATACGGCCCTTGTAACCGATGTTGCGACATTTAACGCAACCTTTGGCCTGGTAGACGGTGCACCCTTCAAACTGGCTCGCGTCCACGCCGTAGGCTTTGAGCATTTTTTCAGGCAAGCTTTTCATTGGCTGTTTACAGGCTGGACACAGCTTGCGAATGAGCCGTTGCGCCTGCGCCAGAATCAGAGCCGAGGCAAGCAGGGACGGCTCGACGCCCATGTCCACCATGCGCGTGACAGCGCTGGCGGCGTCGTTGGTATGCAGGGTACTCAGCACCAGATGCCCGGTCAGCGCAGATTTAATGGCGATTTCCGCAGTCTCGCCATCGCGGATTTCGCCAATCAAAATAATGTCGGGATCCTGCCTGAGAATGGAGCGCAGCGCGGCTGCGAAAGTCATGCCGACGAATGCGTTGATTTGAACCTGATTGATGCCCGGCAACTGGTATTCGACGGGATCTTCACAGGTGATAATGTTGACATCGACTTGGTTCAAGTCCATCAGACATGAATACAGGGTCGTCGTCTTGCCGCTACCGGTTGGACCGGTGACCAGCACGACGCCATTGGGCTCGGAAATGGCTTTGCCCATAGCGCGGGAGGGGATTTCTTCAAGCCCGAGCGCGGCCAAACTGGGGAACAGGGAAGACTTGTCGAGCAATCGCAAGACGATTTTCTCTCCGAAAATCGTGGGAAGCGTGTTGACGCGCAGATCGACCTCCTTGCCCAGCGCCCGAATTTTAATGCGGCCGTCCTGAGGGATGCGATGTTCGGAAATGTCCATGCCGGACATGAGCTTAAGGCGCGAAAGCACGGCGCCTTGCAGATTTTTCGGAGGGCCCGGCAATTCAATCAAGGCGCCGTCGATGCGATAGCGCAACCGCAGAACCCGCTCCTGCGGCTCCAGATGAATGTCGCTGGCGCCTTGGCGCAACGATTCGATCAGCATCATGCTGACCATGCGAATAACGGGCGCCCCCTCGGAACGCTCGAGCAGAACGTCGATATTCTCGTCGTCGTTGTCGTCGACCCGCTCGTGCACGATGTCTTCGTCGTCGCTCGCTTCCTCCAAAATGTCGTCGACCCCCAGCGACGGGGCATCGCTCTGGAATAGGCGCCCCAGTGTTTCGACAATGTCCTTTTCCGAGGCGACCAACGGAACGACTTCCAGACCGGTCATCGTTTGCAACTCGTCGCGGGCGACCAAATCGAAGGGGTCGGACAACGCCACCGTAAGACAGTTCCCGATCCTGGCCAAAGGAACCGCCTGGTGCTTTTTCAGAAGAGACTCGTCAACGAGCTTAAGCACCATGTCGGCAGGGTGGCAGTGCGCCAGAAGCATCGGCCGCATGCCGAGATATTCCGCAAGCGCAAGCGTCATGTCGGCGTCGGACACCAGTTTTTTTTCCAGCAGCCGCTTTTCCATACGGAGGTGCGAGGCGGACGAATCCTCTTCCGCCTCGCGCAGCGCTTCGGGCGTGACCAGTTGGCGGCGGAGCAGAATGTCCGCTATTTTCCCGCCGTAATTTTTCGTGGCCATGAATACGCTCCACTTGTTTTACGCGTCTTGCCGCGCTAAAAGCCGCCGGTCGACCGCCCCGAACAGGCGTCGTCTGCGCTTTCGCGCCCGATATCGGATCGGCCAGCGTTTTTCGCTCAATCCCGCTCTCGCGCCGGGCCGCCGTCCAAAACCATGGCGATTTCGGGACAGGTGAACGGAGAATCGTATTTGCTGCAATTGATACAGCCGGCATAGATTTTGTGCATAAGCGTTTTTTTGGAAACTTCCTTGAATCCGAATTTTCCGAAAAATTCCGGGACAAAGGTCAACACGACGATTTGCGACGGGCGCAGCGTTCGTATATGCCCAATGGCCTCTTCAACCAGGGCGCGCCCTATACCCGCGCGAATTCTGTCGGGCGTCACGCACAGCGACTTGATTTCGATGGACGGCTGCTTGGGCGAGCCGATTTCGGGCAGAATTTGCCACGAGACCGCTCCGGCCACCGCGCCCTTTTCCTCGCACACCAGAAAGCGGTCGATATTCTGGGCAATGTCGCTGATGGGGCGCGGCAGCACCGTGTCGGGATGCTGCTTGACGATCTGAAAGATCGCGCCGACATCCCGAAACTCCGCTTGCCGAATAAGGTGTCCCGGGTTCATGGATTAATTTTTGCCCCGGCCTTTAACGCCGCGGGTTGTGCGCGTGACGCTTTTGGCTTTTTCGGCGGGGCGCAGCGCCCGGACGGCCGCGCCGGCACGCCACATTTCCGAATGACGCAGTTCGGTCAATTCCTTGTCGAGCAGGTGGCGGTAGTTCTTCTTGCCGCAGGCTGTGATGACCCGCTCGGTTTCCTTGCCCGATTTGACGCGTTGATAGAGATCCTTGAACACGGGCAGGACGGCGTTCCTGAACTTGGGTTTCCAGTCGAGCGCGCCGCGTTGCGCCGTGGCGGAACAATTGGAGAACATCCAGTCCATGCCGTTTTCATCGACCAGCCGGATCAGGCTTTGGGTCAATTCCTCGACGGTCTCGTTGAAGGCCTCGCTCGGAGAATGGCCGTGACGGCGGAGAGTGTCGTACTGCGCCTCCATGATGCCGGCCAACGCGCCCATCAGTACGCCGCGTTCGCCGGTCAGGTCGCTGTAGACCTCCTGTTCGAAGGTCGTCGGGAACAGGTAGCCGGATCCCACGCCGATCCCCAGCGCCAGACAGCGTTCGCGCGCCCGGCCGGTCGCGTCCTGAAACACGGCGTAACTCGAGTTGATGCCGCAGCCCGCGAGAAAATTGCGTCTTACCGATGTGCCCGAGCCTTTGGGCGCCACCATGATCACGTCCACGTCCTTGGGCGGAACCACGCGGGTTTGCTTCTTGTACACCACCGAGAACCCGTGCGAAAAGTACAGGGCGTCCCCGGGCTGCAAGCGCTTTTCGATGGCCGGCCAAACGGTCATTTGCGCGGCGTCGGTAACCAGCATTTGAATGACGGTTCCGCGTTGCGCCGCCTCCTTGATGTCGAACAGGGTTTTGCCCGGAACCCATCCGTCCTTGCGGGCCCGGTCCCAATCCTTCCTGAACGTCTTGGCTTGACCGACAATCACCTTGAAGCCGTTGTCCTTCAGGTTCAGAGCCTGGGCCGGCCCCTGAACGCCGTAGCCGATCACGGCGATGGTTTCGTCCTTCAAAACGCGCCGAGCTTTGCTCATTGAAAATTCGTTGCGGGTGACGACATCTTCCTTAACGCCGCCAAAGTCGATGCGAGCCATGATGCTTCTCCTTGTGTTGACCTAAATGATATCGCATGCCGCAGTGCGGCACGTCCAAAAACAATTAGACTGTAACATAGCGTCGTCCGGCGATCCGGTCAAACATTTTTTTCAGCAAACGCTTCACAAAGGGAATAATCTCTGATACCTTGCTTTTCGAATCGCGAACAACGTCAGAGCGCCAACCATGGCGCGGAACTGCGACATGGCGGCTCGCGACAAAAAACTCAGCCGACAGCGAACGGGACGAAACCATGACGACATTAGCCGAACGCGCGTACGCGTTAAGCCTGCTCTCGGGAGGATTGGACAGCGCCCTGGCCGTCTGCGTGCTTCGCGAACAGGGGATTGTCGTGCATGGCGTGTGTTTCGAAAGCCCCTTCTTTTCCGGGGAGGCGGCCCGGCGCGTGGCGGCGAGTCTGGACATCCCGTTGCATACGCTGGATTTTTCCTCCGAGATCATCGGGCTGCTGGACAAGCCCAGGCACGGGTTCGGTTCCCGCATGAATCCCTGCATCGACTGTCATGCCGCCATGATTCGGCGAGCCGGCCAACTGATGGAGGAGTTGGGGTTTCATTTCCTGGCGACAGGCGAAGTGCTGGATCAGAGGCCCATGTCCCAGAACCGGCGCAGCCTGGATATCGTGGCGAAGGAATCGGGCTATGGCGACAGACTGATCCGGCCGCTCAGCGCCCGCTTGCTTCAGGAGACCCGGCTTGAACACGAAGGCCGGGTGGACCGCACGCGCCTGCTGGCATTACGGGGCCGAGTCAGAAAACCGCAAATGCGGCTGGCGGAAACATACGGGTTGCGCGATTATCCTTCGCCGGCGGGCGGCTGCCGTTTGACGGAACCGAATTTCTGCAAGCGCCTCAAGGATCTTCAGGATCACGGCGAGCTGAACGGCAAGCGCTCCCTGGAATTGCTGTGTCACGGCCGTCATTTTCGGCTGGACGACCGGCTGAAAGCGATCGTAGGCCGCAACGAACACGACAATGCCGTGCTCGAGGGCGGGGCTGAACTGTACGACCTGATTCTGAAGGTGGAAGGATTTCCAGGGCCGACGTGCCTGCTCCCCTTCACGGCGCGCGAGGATCAGGTGGCCGAAGCCGCCGCCATTTGCGCGCGATACAGCGATTGCCCAAAGGATCGGGATATTGAGGTCAGGATTCGTTCGGCACGGGATGTGCGAAAAATCAGCGTGAGGCCTGCGGACCGGGACAGGACCGATCGGATGCTGATCTAAGGCGGGCTGTCGCCCGCAACCCAAGTGTGTGGGTATGTGGGTTTGGGAGTATGTGAGTTTTCACCCACACACTCACGCACCCACACACTCACAAACAATCACGCCTCCTTTTCTTGTTGTTTTCGGCATGACGGCGTGATTAAGGCGCTAACGCGGGTCAGGCCGCCAGAATCCTGACCACGAACACGGCCAGCGCGGCGAACGCCAAAACGCTCAGAACCACGATCAGGCCTATCCATGTGCGCTTGCTGTTCTTGCGCGTGCCGAACGAGGCGGGCCGGCCGGCTTCGGTCGGTTGCTGAAACGAAGAGAGCATGACGGTGTTCGACGGGCCGCGCGCGAGTTCGGGCGGGATGTCGTCAACGTCCACGTCGTCGCCGTCGAACAGAATCTCGATGCCGCCGACGGTGATCACGTCCTCAGGCTTGAGCCGGGCTTCCCGCACCAATGTTCCGTTCAAACTGGTGCCATTGGTGGAGTTCAGGTCCTTGACCGTATACGCGCGCCCGTCGCGCGTAATCTGGCAATGGCGACTGGACGCGGCGGTAGACGGGATCGTCAGCATGTTGTCCGGCGCGCGTCCGATGGAAATTTCGTCCTGATCGATCTCGATGCGGGCGCCTTCCGCCTCTCCCGACACTATTTTCAGAAAAGCCATACATCCCTCCGCCGTTTCATTGTTGATGCCAGCCAATCACAACAGGCCGAATCCGTCAAGCGCTTTCCGCCCGAGGCGCATCTGCGGTCGGGCGCCACGATCCCCTTGACCGTGCGCTACGGTGAAGGAAGTCGGTTAGGATGCAGAGTTTTCCAAGGTGAGCGATTTGTCAAATCCCGAAAAAAAGGTTCTGACGGCGCGGCCGGTCAGGGTCATGCCGAAAAACGGGCTGTTGCGCGACAGGGAGGCGAACGTGTCTTCACCAACCGTGAACGGCTTATCGAAAGAAAGCAGGGTAAGATCGGCCGACTGTCCGGGAGCAAGGGACGGGGGCGGCATCCGCAGGATGGCGGCCGGCCCGGTCGTCCAGCGGCGGATCCATTCCATAAGGCTCATGCGGCCGGAGAGAACACAGGCCGTGTAGGTGACCGCAACGGCGGTTTCGAGCCCGATCACGCCGAACGGGGCGGCCCGCATGCCGCGACGCTTGGCTTCGGCCGTGTGCGGGGCGTGATCGGTGGCGAAGGCCTGAAGCGTACCGTCGGCGACAGCGTTCAGCAAAGCCGCACGGTCGTCCGCCGTGCGCAAGGGCGGATTCATTTTGAAGTTCGCGTTATCGTCGGGAATATCGCTGTCGCACAGGAACAAATGATGGGGAGTGGCTTCGCCCGAGACGGGCAATCCGAACCGGCGCGCTTCGCGGATACGGTCGACCGACGCGGCGGCCGAGACGTGTTGAATATGGATGGCGCAGCCGGTTTCGCGGCAGAGCGCGATATCCCGCTCGACCACGATCGTCTCGGCGGCCGACGGAATGCCGGGCAGCCCGAACCGACGCGCGGTCTCGCCGTCGTGCATGACGCCGGAGCCGGCCAGTTCGGGGTCGAGCGCGTGGTCCATAACGGGCAAACCCAGCGCGGCCGCCTGCCGCATGGCCTCTTTCATCAAGGCGCGATCGGGCACGACACTGCCGTCGTCGGTAAAGGCCGCGACGCCGGCAGCGGCCATGCCGGCCAAATCGGCCAATGCCCGGCCTTGGCGTTCGCGGGTCAAACAGCCGGAGGACAGAACTCGGATCCGTCCGGCCGCACGGGCCAGCGCCTGTTGTTCCCGCACGCGCTCTGCCGTATCGACGGCCGGGACCGTGTTCGGCATGGCGACCACGGTTGTGAAACCGCCGCGCGCGGCGGCGCAACTGCCCGAAGCCACCGTTTCGGCGGCCGTGTCGCCGGGTTCGCGGAAATGGACGTGCATATCGATCAGACCGGGCACAGCCACCAGCCCGGTCGCGTCGATTTCGTCGAGAGCGCCATTCGGCAGCGAGGCGGGATCGGCCATACGTCCGTCCGCAATGCCCAGATCCGCGATTTCATCGCGACCGTTGGAGGGATCCAATACGCGGACATTGCGAATCAAGACTGCGTC
>SLMC01000118.1 GCA_007133745.1 Kiritimatiellia bacterium | reverse complement strand
GATATGCTCGGCCCGCACCGCGCAATTGAACGTCATGCGTAAAGGCCGCGAGACCAGCATGTCGCACAGGCGTTCGATGCGCGGCCGGTCGTACGTGAACTGATCGTCGTAAAACGTGACGTGGCGCACCCCGTAACGCTCCTTAAGGAACACAAGATGGCGATAGACATAGTCGGCCGAATGATAGCGATAGGTCCGTCCGAAAACAGAACGGTCGCAATAGGCGCAGGCGTAGGGACAACCTCGGCTGGAAATGCAGGGAACGGCCGGTGTTCTCGGATAGCTGAACAAAGGCAAACTGTAGGCGCGAGGAAACCCGATCAGCTTGTCGTAGGCCGGGAACGGCAGCGTATCCAAATCGAGCGAGGACACATCGCGCGGGCCGGTAAAGACGGCCCGCCCCGCAGAGTCGCGCAGGGTCAGGCCGGCTATACTCTCGGCCCGCGCCAGTCCTTGTCGCATCAGGTCCGCCAGCGTCTGCTCGCCTTCGCCAACCACGAGAGCGTCAATTTCAGGGAACCGATCGAGTATCCGCTCTTTCAGTGCGGAAACATGCGGCCCGCCGAACACAATCCGCAGATCGGGCAGCGTCTCGCGGGCCAGACGGGCAACGCGAACCCCGTCGTTGAACAGAGCGGTCGTGCAACTGATCCCCAGCCAGCCGGGCCGCTTCGCCAAAAGCGCCTCGCGCAACATGCGGTCGGCCGTCTCGGCGTCCGGCAACGCGTAGGCGTCCAGAATGTCCGCGCCGAAGCCCTGTGCTTCCAAATAGGCGGCCAAACTTGCCAAACCCAGCGGAGGCGTCACACTGGTCAAACGCAACGCGGTCTTGCTGCAGGTTCCCGACGCCAAGCCCAGCGGATGATACAGCAGGATGCCGGCGGGATTCAAATCATTCATAAAGGGCCTGATTCCCGGGCTATCGGCGCGCCTCGACATGAATCGTGTTGTCCTTCATGTTGACCTTGGTAAGATAGTTCAGCCCGGCCCAGTCCTTTTGCTCGGCTATTTGGGCGCGCAACCGCCGGATCAGCCGCGTCCGCAAAGGCCCGCTCAGAGGCAATCGGCCCACCGTCGCCTTCCGCGCCACCACCCCGCCCGCGCCGCCGGGCACGCACATCAGCTCATAGGTCATCTTCGGTTGCCAATCCATTCCGAACACGGTTAAACTGAACAGCGTTTTTTCCAGATGAACACGCACATATCCGATGCCTACATCCATGCTCACCTGTTCGTAATCCGCCAAATTCCTGTTTTTAATGAACTCGAAATATCCGTTGATGTCCTTTTCGTCGAAGCTCGCCGAAACGGTCCGGCCCGACTGCAACTGACCCAGTTGCCGCAACAAATTCTCGACGCGACGCCCGCCGCCCAGCGTGCCCCCTTCGCCAATCGTTCCCGCATTGGGAATCAACGCCAGAATCCCCATCAGCGCCAAAACCGCCACGGCGCCCGCCACGAATTTTCGCCAATGCAGCATGAACCAATTAACCCGCACGGCTTCGCTCACCACATCCTGCGTCATATTGGACAAATCGAGCTTCGTGCCGCAGTTCCCGCAAAACACACGGCCCAACGGATTGTCGTTCCCGCATTTCTGGCATACCAGCATAATCGCCTCCTATGTTTTCTTCTTTTTTTCGGTTGAATTCTCTGCCTTGGTCTTCGGCGCGACCTCGCTTTTCGGCGCTTCCTTTTTGTCGCCGGACGACGATGACGACTCCGGCTTGTCCTTTTTAGCCGCCTCCGCATAGCCTGAACTGCGATAATCGGTGAGATAGAAACCGCTCCCCTTGAAAATCAGGCCGGCCCCCGTGCCCAGCAACCGCTTCACCTTGCATCGGCATTTCTCGCAGCGTTTGACCGGCGCATCGGTCATATTCTGAAAACGCTCGAAACGGTGTCCGCACCGAGTGCACTCGTATTCGTAGGTCGGCATAGGCCTCGTCTCCCAATTACTCTGACTCTATCGCTGAAATTGCGGGTGAAGCGTTGTTAAAGCAACAAGGCGGGCTGCGCCTGCAACCCAAGTGTGTGGGTATGCGGGTTTGGGAGTATGTGAGTTTTCACCCCACACTCACCCACCCACTCACACACTCACAAACAATCACGCATCCTGTTTTTTGTTTTTTTTCGGCAGGACGGCGTGGTTAAGACGTTAACTCATCCCGGAATCGAACTCAATACGGCTTCTGAAATAGTGCGGCCGTCGGTCAAAATCGGCGTCTTCCGCGGCAGCCAGGCTCGTCGCTGCGCAATGGCGATCAAATAGTGGCCCCGCGTCAGCAGCAGCAGCATGTCCAGTTGAGCGGCCACGAAATAAAACGGCGCCGCCCACGAATAGACGCGCATGACCTTCCGCTCCGCATGCTCGCCGCTTGCCGAGGCGCGCCGGGCCAGCGCCTGAACGCATAGATCCGTGAATTCCACGAAAAAACGTCTGAATTTGTTTATGCCATGCACATCGAACCCGTTCTTGAGCATGACAAACAGATCCGACTCCGTGAAACCCGTATGCGGAACGCCGCCTTTATCGCGCGAGCCGCCCAGCAATTTGCGCAAAGGCCGAATCAACGTCACCGTCTTGCGATTCGCCACCGTCAACGCCAGCCGCCCGTCCGGCTTCAGCATTCGGTGACACTCCGCAATGAACGCATCGCTGTTTTCCACGCGTGCGAGCATGTCGACCGCCACGACAACGTCGAACACCTTTTTCTTGAACGGCAACGCTTCCTTCTTCAACACATGCACGTTCTCCTCGACCAGCGCGCGAGCCGACCGCACCGCGGCCTCGTGGGTCGCAACCGTGTGCCACGTGCCGCCCGTCTTGCGCAGATGATAGCTCATCATCCCGTTGTCCATCCCGATTTCCAAACAGGTCAGCCCGTCGGTCTTGCCTACGGCTCTGACAATGCGGTCCAATTTAATATGCATCGGCAGCGAACGCCGAAAAACATGGGCGTCCCGCACCGCTTCAGGCGGCAAAGCGCTCATGAACACCTCCGAATATAGCCTCTGGCCGACATGGACAACACCTCGGCGCCATCCCAGTGAAAAACCGGAACGACGCAACCACAAAACAGAAACAACGCCGTTGAAAGACGCCTCTTCCCTTTAGCCGCCCTATTGTGAGGATTGACCGACGCTTTGCAAGCAAAATTTCCGTTCTTGGCTTTCAGGCCCGTTTTTGCCAGCATGCCCTCCATGAAAACCTTGTCGATCATTTTTGCGCTCGTCGCCGCCTGCCTCGTCGCGATACCCGGCTGCTCCAACGATCCCTATCGTCCCGGCGAAAGCGAATCGGAAACGTTTTTCGGCTCCTACAACCGGCCGCCCTCGAAACTGGATCCGGCCACCGCCTATTTCCTCCACGAACTCCGGATTGTCGCTCAAATCTGCGAGCCGCCTCTGACCTATCACTATCTCGAACGCCCCTTCAAGATCGTCCCCCTCACCGCCGCATCCGTTCCCGAGCCTGTCTATTACGACGCCGAAGGCCGCCTGACCGATCCCGACCCGCCCTCCGACCGGATCGTCCGGGTCGAATACACAATTCGGTTGCAACCCGGCATCCTCTACCGGAACCATCCCTGTTTCGCGCGCGACGCCGACGGCCGATCCGCCTATGCGAACGTCGGCGGACACGCCTTTCGTCGCCACCGCCAACCCTCCGATTTTTCCCCGCAAGCCACCCGCGCACTGCGCGCCGAAGATTACGCGCTGCAAATCCGCCGACTGGCCGACCCACGCCTCGATTCCCCGGCCCTTAGCATTCTGGAACCTTATATCGACGGACTGACCGAACTCCGGCAGAACTTGGAAACAACGCTGAACCGCGAACGCGAACGCCGCCAGGCCGCCGCAGGTCTCGCCTACAACCGCGAACAGGACGAACGCGACAACCCTGTCGTTATCGACCTCATGGCCCCCGATTTTCCCGGGGTCCGCGTCGAGGACGACTTGACCTTCACCCTGACGCTCAAACGCAAGTACCCGCAAATCCTCTACTGGCTCTGCACCCCCTTCTTCGCGCCTATGCCCCGGGAAGCGCTCGATTTCTACGCGTTGCCCGCTGCGAGCCGGGCCGGTTTTTCCCTGAACACCTGGCCGGTCGGCACCGGCGCCTACGCGATCGAGACCTTCCGGCCCAATGAAACCATCGTGCTGCGGAAAAACCCGAACTGGCGCGAAGCCACCTACCCGACCCTGGGCATGCCCGAAGACGAGGCCAACGGCCTGCTGGCCGACGCCGGCCAACGCATTCCCTTCATCCAACGCCAAGTCTATCGCCTCGAAAAGGAATCCATTCCGGGCTGGCACAAGTTTCTGCAAGGCTATACCGACAGTTTCGGCGCGATCGGCGACGTCTTCGACCAAGCCGTCCGGATATCCGCAACCGAAGGCCCCTCGATCTCCGACGCCATGCGCCAAAAAGGGGTCCGCCTCGTCGCCGCCCGTCAAACGGCCTTCTACTACATCGCCTTCAATATGAAAGACCCCGTCGTCGGCGGCTTGACCCCGGAACAGGCGAAACTGCGGCAAGCCCTGTCCATCGCACTGGACGTCAACGAATATCTGGACATCTTCATGAACGGACGCGGCATCCCCGCCCAGGGTCCCGTGCCGCCCGGCATCTTCGGCTACCGCGACGGCGAAACCGGAATCAACCCGTTCGTCAACGCATGGGATGCGGCCCGCCAACGGCCGACCCGCCAGCCGATCGAGTCCGCCCGCCGCCTGATGGCCGAAGCCGGCTACCCCGACGGGCGCGACGCCGACGGCCGGCCGCTCGCGCTCCATTACGACCACGCCTCCGGCGCCGACCCCAACTTCCGCTCGCTCTTCGACTGGATGCGCCGCCAACTCGGCGAACTCGGCGTTCGCCTGCAGGAACGCGGCTCCGAACTGAGCCGGTTCCGCGAAAGACGGCGCGACGGCAACTGGCAACTGCTGGGCATCAGCGCCTGGTTCGCCGATTATCCCGACCCCGAAAATTTTCTCTTCCTCTTTTACGGACCCAACGCCATCGTCGATTCCGGCGGCCCCAACGTCTCCAACTACGCCAACCCGGAATACGACGCGCTCTTTCAGGACATGAAAACCATGACCGACACGCCCGAACGGCAAACCCTCATCGACCGCATGACCGCCCTGCTTCAGCGCGACGCGCCCTGCATCTGGCTCTATCACCCGGTCTCGTACACGCTCGCCCACGACTGGTACCGCAACGTCAAGCCGCACCAGGTCTCCTACAATGTCATGAAATATCATCGCTTAGACCCGACGCAGCGGTCGCGGCGCCAGGCCGAATGGAACGCGCCCGTCCGCTGGCCGTTGGCCGGGTTCTTCACTCTCGTCCTCGTCGGCGCCCTTGCCGCCGTGCTCGGCCGCAGGCAAGGCAACGAAAGTAAGGGCTGAGGCGGCGGATCCGCAACCCAAGTGTGCGAGGGATCTCGCCTGCCTGCCGTCAGGCAGGGCGGAACGCCGCCCCATGCCATATTGACGGAGAAAATATTTTGTCTTTTTTCGCGCTTGCTTTCCGGGCGGGCCTTGGATAGGGTGTTCGGTTTCTGTTGTAATTAAGCCAGATGCCAAGGAGATTTATGGGCAAAAGTTATCGCATTGCCGTACTGCCGGGCGACGGTACGGGACCGGAAGTGACGGCGGAGGCCGTCAAAGTATTGCACGCGGCGGCCGGCAAGCACGGATTTTCGGTGGAAACGACCGAATTCGATTTCGGAGGCGAACGCTATTTGCGCACGGGCGAGGCGCTGCCCGATTCCGCCGCGCAGGATTTGCGCGCGTTCGACGCCCTGCTGCTCGGCGCGATCGGCCATCCGGACGTCAAACCGGGCATTCTTGAAAAAGGCATCCTGCTGCGCCTGCGCTTCGAGCTGGATCAGTACATCAACCTTCGTCCGGTCAAGCTCTATCCCGGCGTGGAGACGCCTTTAAAGGACAAAGGGCCGGAAGACATCGACTACGTGGTCGTCCGCGAAAACACAGGCGGCCTCTACACGGGCATCGGGGGGTTCACCATGAAAGGCACGGAGCACGAAGTGGCCGTGCAGAGCATGGTGTACAACCGCAAGCAAGTCGAGCGCTGCCTGCGCTACGCCTTCGACTATACGCGCAAGCGCAACAGAAAGAAAACCCTGGCGCTGTGCGGCAAGACGAACGTGCTGACCTACGTGTACGATCTATGGGAACGCGCCTTCCATGAAATCGGCGAGGCGGACTATCCGGACATCGCTCGCGAATACTACCATGTGGACGCCACCTGCATGTGGATGGTCAAGAACCCGGAATGGTTCGACGTCATCGTCACAGGCAACATGTTCGGCGACATCATAACGGATCTGGGCGCGATCACGCAAGGCGGCATGGGCATCGCCGCCGGCGGCAACATCAACCCCGAGGGCGTCGGCATGTTCGAGCCCATTGGCGGGTCGGCGCCGAAATACACGGGGAAAAACGTCATTAACCCCCTCGCGGCCATCTGCGCCGCCGCCATGATGCTGGAGACGCTTGGCGAAACCGACGCCGCAAAAGCTATCGAGGCGTCCGTCATGGCTGTGACCCCGACCATGAAAAGCATGGGCGCCGGGAAAATGGGGTTCAGCACAACGGAGGTAGGCGACAAGATCGCGGAGGGCGTGGCATCGTGAAGAAATATCGCATTGGTCTGGTCGGCATCGGCGCGGTGGGCGCCGAACTGGTGAAAATTCTTGCGGAACGGCAGTTTCCGGCGGAAGAAATCCGAATTCTCGCGCGGTCGGAACGCGACGAAACGGTTGCGGGCCAAACCTTTCACGTGCTGCCCGCTTCGGCGCCCAACGCGTTCGAAGGCCTGGATTTCGTCTTTTTCGCCGGCACGGAAGGGGCCAAGGGCGCGTCCCTGCAATACGGATGGAACGCCGTCAAGGCCGGAGCCGTCGTCATCGACAACGGCGACGACTTCAGGATGGACGACCGAGTTCCGCTGGTCATTCCCGAAGTCAACCCGGAGGCCCTCAAGCAGCATCAGGGTTTAATCGCCAACCCGAACTGCAGCACGATCATCGCGCTTGCGGTTCTGGGGCCGCTGCATCGCGCCGCAGGCATTCGGCGTTTCGTGGCCTCGACCTACCAGTCCGTCTCGGGCTCGGGCCAGTCGGCGATCGACGAGCTGGACCGGCAAATCCGGCAATACGCGGGGGGCACGCCTGTCTTGTCGGAAATCTATCCGCACCAGATCGCCTTCAATGTTCTGCCCGGCATCGGCGGGCTCAAGGACACCATGCCCGGCTACACGAGCGAAGAAGCCAAAATGCTGTTCGAGACCCGCAAGATTCTCGGCAGCGACTCCATCCGCGTCTCCGCCACCTGCGTCCGCGTTCCGGTTTTTTACGGACACGCCGAAGCGCTTAACGTCGAGTTCGAACGTCCGGTCTCCGTCGAGGAAGCCCG
>SLMC01000399.1 GCA_007133745.1 Kiritimatiellia bacterium | reverse complement strand
GCATTGCATCGAGCGCCGTGCGACTTCAGCTATTCCTTCCATGCCCGCAGCGGCGGACGGGGCCGCGGCTCGCGCTGGGCCAAGGTCGGATTGTCCAAGTTCGAAGTGATCGCTCAACCCGGCGCCGCCATTGTGCCCAACCTCGGACCCGCTCCGGACCGCGTGACCAGGGGCGCCGTCCAATTCGGAACCGGCCCGCTCAAAGACCTGAAATTCCATCTGCGCAACCAAAACGTCATTCAGCGTTTGCATCTGGACGATTTTCCCGACGCCTATGCGCCGGTTCGCCCGCTGCGCGTTACCGGCGTGCGCAACGGCCGGCATGCGGCCCAATTCCTTGTCGGACACGGAGAGGAAGAATTGGGCAACCTGAAAGTGGCTGTATCGGACTTGACCGGACCGGGAGTCATCCCGGCATCGGCTGTAGAAATTCGGTACGCTTTGCCTGACGGGCCCGCGCGCAGAGGCGGCGCCGCTTGGTTCGATACGCTGGAAGACGCCCCGCCCAGACGGATTCCCATGTACAAGGAGCACGGCGCCGCCTTGCAGCCCGTCTGGCTGAATGTCGTCATTCCGCGCAACGCCAAGCCCGGCGACTACACCGCGACCGTTACCATCGACGCGCAGCACGAAAAACCGTTGACCCTGCCGTTGCATGTGCGCGTCGTGGACTTCCTCATGCCGGAACCGAAAGACTTTTCTTCCGCTCTCGATATCGCGCAGTCGCCGGAATCGGTCGCCATGGCCTACGATGTGCCGCTCTGGTCCGACCGTCATTTCGAGCTTTTGGACCGGACGTTCAAGCACTTGAGCCGGATCGGCGGCAAAACGGTCTACGTGACCGGCGTCCGGCGCACGCATTTCGGCAACGAACACGCCATGGTGCGCTGGATTCGCGACGAGGAAGGCGACCTGCAGCCCGACTTGAGCATTGTCGAGCGCTATCTGGACACGGCCATGAAGCATATGGGCCATATTCCCGGCATCGTCCTGTACTGTTGGGAACCGCCGGAATCCATGGGCCATGCCGGCGGAACCGGTCAAGCCCACCGCATCCACGACCGGGACATTTTGATTACCATGTACGATCCCGACAGCGAGGAAATGTCGCCGCGCGCCGGACCGGCCTGGGGCACTGCGGAAGCGCAGGAATTCTGGAAACGACTCACCGATGCGCTGACCGTCGTCCTCAAGAAACGCGGCCTGGAAAATTCGCTTCTCTTTGGTTTGGCCGGCGATCACCGTCCCACGAAACTGGCCATGGGAAATATTACGCACGGCCTAACCGATACGCGCTGGGCCGTGCATTCCCACTATTACTGCGATGAATGGCAAGGCTATAAGATGGGGCTAACCGTGGCGCTCTGGGGCCTCGGCTACAACCCGACCGATCCGACCGGCGGCTTAGCCTTCGGCTGGTCCAACCCGCACTGGATCGCCTACTACCCCCGCGAGATGAACATCATGTCCACGCCCGTCGAACACCGAACCAAGATGGAAAACTATCTGGGTGCGCGACGCGGTCGCGGACCGTTCATTCAGAAAGGCATGGGTGTGCGCGGGCTCGGCCGACTCGGCGCCGATTTCTGGCAGGTCGTGAGGGATTCGCGCGGCCGCATCCGCGGTTCGCTCGCCGGCCGCTTCCCGGAAACCGCCTGGGGCCAGCTCAATTTGAATTTCGGCGTGCCGCGTCTGCTCGGCCAAGGCGAACGCGGCGCGGTACCGACGGTTCGTTCCGAAGCCTTCCGCGAGGCCACCCAGGAAACGGAAGCGCGCATCTTCATCGAAAAGGCGCTGCTGGACGACGAAGCCGAAAAACTGCTGGGGAAAGCGCTGATCGATCATTGCCGCGAAACGCTCGACGAACGCATCCGTATTCTGTTGCGCGCGGCTGGCGAAGGCGAAGCGTGGTTCATCAGCTCCGACTGGCGCGAACGTTCCGAACGCCTGTACAATCTGGCCGCCGAAGTCCAAGCCAAATTAGGCCGCGAACCCGTTCCGAACCTGAAGTAGCGCAGGCGAAAAACAAAATACAGCCGGGCTTCGTTACAAGGCGGATTGTCGCCCGCAACCCAAGCGTGTGGGTGTGTGGGTTTGGGAGTGTGTGGGTTTTCACCCACGCACTCACAAACAATTACGCCTCCAATCCCTTGTTCTTTTTGGCAGGACGGCGGGGTTAAGGCGCTAATCCACCAGAGATTAGGGCGAAAGACACGAACCCCTTAATCTTTTGCCCTAATCTTTCGCCTTAATCTTCCCTTGCCCACTTCATTGCGGGACGCCTTCACCACTTTGGGCAAATCCAACCGCGCGCTCACCGCGTGTCCTGCTCTTCTGCGGCCCCGCATCTTCGCCACAGGACGGCAACGCCCATGGGAAGCAAGGCGCCCCAGAAGAACAGCTTAAGCGGATTGAACCAGGGGATGATCGCATCGGACTGCGCATACAGATTCCAAAAAATCAGCAGACAACTCAGCCAGACGGTCGCCAAATTGACCTGTCGGTCGCCGGACAACCAACAGCCCCAACCTGGCAGGCGCTTTTTAGAGAAGGGATAAAAGAGGCTGCCACCCATCCAGCCCGATTGATCGGCCAGCACATGCGCGGCATGCGCCGTCAGCATCACCGCGCCGGCCAACCCGTCCCATAACGCCCAGCCAACCGCGCCCAGCAGCAGGGACAGGATCAGACTGTGACTCCAGCGCCGATGCCAGGGAATGAACCGCAGGGAAACGCCGCCCTGATCGTCCGACTCCATCCGCACCGTCGGGCCGTCAAGAATATCCACCCGAATCGTCGCCGTATAGTCCAGTCGGACCGGACCCGGCAAGGGCGCATGCGCTTCGCTTTTTCTATCGGGCGCCACGCTCGGCTCCGGCCGACCGCCCGTATCGACAGCCGAACCGAGCTGCGCCGTTACGCGCTGCCGACCGGCATCGAACGTCAGTTCATAGGCCCGCCAGCGATCGGCGCCCAGCCGGATGGTATGCAACTGCAGATCGCAGGTTTTCCCGGTCTCGACCACCCGCCGCGCGGCCAGCGCCGCCGCCTCGGCCACGTCGCGCATATCCGGATTCAGCGGATCGGGCGCCACCTGCACATCGGGCCGGTAAAAATAGCGCGCCCATTTGAAATCCAACGTATCCGGCAACAGCCCGAACACGCCGCCCAGGACCATATAAAGCGAACGTCCTTCCGCCGCCTGACGCACCGCGTCGGGGAAACAGGAGGCCGCCGCCAGCCCGACCATAAAATGGGCGATACCTTTCATGAAACAGTCGCTTTCAGCTTTCGCAGGGTTTTGTCGGAAACTTTTTTGAACAGAAGGCAACGAAGGTAACGAAAGAAGAAGTTTAACCACGGAATACGCGGAAAACACGGAAGGGCCGTCAAACGTAGCCGAGCTGTTTCAGAATCCAGTGGTTCTTGACCCAATGCTCCTGCACCTTGACGCGCAGCCGCAAGCGAATCTTCTTCTCGTACAACGCCGTCAGCTCCGCTTCCGCCTGGCGCTGCGCCTTGCGCACCAGTCGGCCCTTGTGCCCGATCACAATGCCTTTCTGGCTATGGCGATTCACATAAATCACGGCATCCATCTCCCATGGCTCGCCGGAATCGTCCAAATGCTCGATATTCACCGCAATGGCATGTGGCAGCTCGTCGTGCAGGAGCGCGAGCAGCTTTTCGCGAATCAGATCGGCCATCGCCAGCTTGCGCGGAAAATCGGTCAGCATGTCTTCCGGAAACAGCGGCGGGCCTTCGGGCAGCATATCGAACACGGCGGCTGTCAGCAGGTCGACGCCGGCGCCTGTCAACGCGGACAGGGCCACCCAGACGGCCGGAACCTGCCGCGCATGCTCCTCCACGGCTTTGCGCCACAGGGCTTCATAAGCGGCGCGATAATCCTCGGCCAAATCGGACTTGTTCAAGGCGATCGTCAGCGCCGTCGCCTCGCGCGCCAGCCGCCGCAGCCAGCCATCGTCTTCCTGCCACGGCTTTTCCGCCACATCCAGAACCAGCAGCACGGCATCGGCGCCGCGCACGGTCTGACGCGCCGACTGATTCATGATCTTGCCCAAATCGTTTTGAGCCCGATGCACGCCGGGCGTATCCAGCAGCGCGATCTGGCCGCGCTCGTCGTTCAGAATCCCGCGAATCACGTTGCGGGTCGTTTGCACGACCGGACTGACAATGCTGACCTTTTCGTCCAAAAGCCGATTCATCAACGTGGACTTGCCCACGTTGGTCCGGCCCACAATGGACACAATGCCGCTTTTCATGGTTTCAATACCTCGTCGTATTCCCGCCTGCCAAAGTTCATGACGCCGCGACCCTGCGGGACATGACTGTTTCGATTTCGATGGATCAAATGTACCAAGCCCGAGCCGGCATGGCAAGCACAGGAAAGAGGGCGGGGCGCCAGTGGACGCAGAACGGGAAAGTTACCGTCGCCGATCCTAATCGCACTCCCTTGCTCGCAGATCCCGCCGGAGGCGCTCCGCTGGGATTGGGGATTGAGAGAGTGCGATTAGGATTGGCGAGCAGCAACGAGGCCTGGAATAAGCGATGTTTTCGCAACTATCCATATTTGCGCTTGCTATTCGAGGCTGGTTTTTCCATGGTGCTTTCCGCTTTTGTGTACCATTTCCCCGAGGGCGCCATGACACGAACTCTGCAACAGAAGGAACAGGATTTACGGCTGCGCCTGCGGCAGTGCGACGGATTGCTGGTGGCGTTTTCCGGGGGACTGGACAGCACGCTTCTGGCGGCCGTGGCGCATGCGGAGCTGGGCGAACGCATGCTGGCGGTCACGGCGCTATCGCCCGTGTATCCCGAACACGAACAGCGCGAGGCGGCCGCCTGGGCGGCGCAAACGGGGATCCCCTACGCAACGGTGGTCTCCAACGAGCTCGAGGTTCCCGGCTATGCCGAAAACCCGCCTAACCGCTGCTATCTGTGCAAAGGCGAACTGTTTACATTGCTGAAGACCATGGCCGCCGAGCGCGGATTAAACGCCGTGGCCGATGGAACCAATGCGGACGATGCCGCCGACTACCGGCCGGGCCGTCAGGCGGCATGCGAGTTGGGCATCATCAGTCCGCTGCTCGACGCCGGCCTGGGCAAGTCCGATATTCGCGCCCTCTCCCGCGCTTTGGGTCTGCCCACGGCCGACAAACCGGCCTTCGCCTGTTTGGCTTCGCGATTTCCTTACGGCTCCCTCATCACGGAAGACAAGCTGAAGGCGGTTGGCGCAGTCGAAAACGTGTTGCGGACGCTGGGCTTTCGTCAATTCCGCGCGCGTCATCATGGCGATACCGTTCGCATCGAAGTGGCGCCGGACGAGTTGCCGCACTTGATCGACCCGGCCATCCGCGCACAGACGCTGGCTGCCGCGCACGGGGCAGGGTTTACTTACGTTGCCGCCGATCTGGACGGCTACCGCACCGGCAGCCTCAATGCCGGACTGGAATAGCGGAGGATTGGAAAAGAAAGAATGCGACAAACGCCTGGGTCCTTTTAGGCGCTGCGATAGCCAGCGGGCGGCGCTGCTTTTTTGCATCTTTGTTCCAATCTTCCACCATCCCATGGAATAACGGAATGGGGGAATGTTGCAACGCATTGCGCGACCGGCAAACGGAAGAAAAAGAAACGGCCACTGGCGGTCAATGATTTACAACGCTCCAATCTTCCACTATTCCATGATTCCAGACGCTATGGGATGATACTGATTTTTTTTCGTTAGGACAGTGTGAGCAGGGCGCTAGCCATGAGCAAGAACAAAGTAGCCATCGGGATGAGCGGCGGGGTCGATTCCTCCGTTGCCGCGCGTCTGCTGCTGGAGGCGGGCTACGAGGTTGTCGGCCTGACCATGACAATTTGGGACGAGCGCATCCCGCTGACCGAAGCCCGGCAAAGCGGCTGTTTCGGGCCGGGCGAGAAGGACGACGTCGCCGCCGCCCGCGAAAGCGCGCGGGCGCTCGGCATTCCCCATCATATCGTTCCGCTGGCCGCCGAATATCGCGCCAAGGTGCTCGATCCCTTCTGTCAAGGCTACCTGCAAGGCGTCACGCCCAACCCTTGCGCCCTGTGCAATCCGCTCATGAAATTCGGGGCCTTGCTTGAAAAAGCGCGTTCCATGGGGTTGGACTTCGACCGGTTCGCGACCGGCCACTACGCGCGCGTACAAACCGATCCGGCCAGCGGTCAGGTTCGGCTCTTCCGCAGCCGCGACCGCGACAAGGATCAGTCTTACTTTTTGGCGCGCCTGAACCAGAAGCAATTGCGCGAAGTCCTGTTTCCGCTCGGCGAAATCGAAAAAGACGACGTGCGCGCCCAAGCCCGTAGCCTCGGATGGCACCATGCGGCGGACAAGCCGGAAAGCCAGGACTTTTTCGAAGGCGACGACCGATCCATACTGTTTCCCGAGGGCGCGCTTAAGCCGGGGCCGATTCTGGACCTGAACGGCAAGCGCCTGGGCATGCACCGCGGCATCGCGCTGTACACCGTGGGGCAACGCGCCGGACTGGGCGTGGCCACCGGAGAAAAAGTGTATGTGCAATCCATAGACGCCGCCAAGAACACCTTGATTGTAGGCCCGCGCGATGCGCTGACAACCGATCGATGCACAGTATCGGACCCCGCATGGATTGCCGGTCGGCCGCCGCACCCTAAAGGCTTCCGCGCCGAAACCCGGTTGCGCTATCGGCATCCGGGCGTCGCATCGACCGTAACGCCAAGCGGCGACGGCATGGCGCAAATCGTCTTCGATCAGCCCCAATGGGCCGTTACCCCCGGTCAAATGGCCGTCTTCTACGACGACGACGAAGTTCTCGGCGGCGGCTGGATCGTTCGTTGACCTTTATTCGCGGCTGTTCGCGCATGGTGTTTTTATTTTTCCCCCATTGACATCTTCCACCCCGAGCGCTACCTTTCCATCATACCGGTATCAAACCGACGGGGAGTTTAAGGCCATGAATAAATCACCGCTTGTCCGCACGGCGCCGGGAGAGTTGACGGCCAAGGTGTACACCCGCATCAAGGATCAGATATCGGCCGGACTGCTGACACCCGGGCAATGCGTGCCTTCCGAACGCGAGCTTGAAAAGCTGCTTAAAGTCAGCCGGGTAACCGTTCGGCGCGGATTGGACCAACTGGTGCGGGAGGGACTGCTGCGCCGGGAGCCGGGCCGCGGGTATTTTCTGCCGGATCCGTCGCGCACGAACGGACATGGCGGCAACGGGCATGCGGTAGTATTTTTGCATGATCACGACGAGGAGGCGTTAGCCGCCGGCGCCTATCATGCGCGCCTATGGGCCGGCGCGCGTGAAGAGGCAACGCGCACCGGATATTTGACCATGATCAGCGCGGTCCGCACCGCTTTGCTCACGCCGGCCATGGCGGAAAATTTTGCGGCCACGGCCGCCGGGGTCATCTGCGATCATACCGACCCCGAGGCAT
>SLMC01000334.1 GCA_007133745.1 Kiritimatiellia bacterium | reverse complement strand
GGCGACATTTCCGTTATGGGCTGGTGCGTGCAGGCCATGAAAGCCGGGCAGATGGCTGGAATCGAGGCGCCCGGGCTCGATGAAGCTCTGAAAAAAGCGGAATCCGGAATGAAAGGATTGTTCCGCCAAGGCAATTATTCCTTCGATTATCGACCGGGTAGAAGTCATAACGGCGACTTGACCGGAGTGGGCGTTCTGGCATTGCAGCTTATGGGTGCGGCTCAGTCCGAAGAGGCGCAAGGCGGTGTCAACTGGCTTGTGCAAAGGGATCGGTTCGAGTGGAATCAGGACGACCAACTCTGGCGCAAGATATACCGATGGTATTACAACACGCAGGCTCGTTTTCACGAGGGCGGCGAAACTTGGCGGCAATGGAATAAAGCGTTTTCCGTGCCGCTGGTCAATGCGCAAACCGTTATTCCCAACGGTATTGCCGATATGAGCGGCAAAATGGTGGATATCGGGTATTGGTGCGCCAACAATGAAATTAGCGGGCGCGTGACCGATACTACGCTGTCCGCCCTGCAGCTCATGGTCTATTACCGCTACCTGCCCACCTTCCAGTCTCCGGATCAGATCATTGCCGCCGATGGCGGCGATGCAGCGGCGGCGGAGCAGCCTAAAATCGTTGAAGCCCAGGATTTGGACATCGATATCCAGTTGTAAAAGGAAGTCCGTTGACCGTTTGTGGTAGGCGAGAAAATTTGGAGTGCGGCGACCTGGCGCCGCTTTCTCTTCGTCGAGACCTGGCTCGATGGTCTTTAACATATCCCGGCGCTTGAAATTCGGGAATCCCGCATTTTCCGCGCGCCGGGTCGCGCAAAACAAAGCGGCGCCGGGTCGCCGCACTCCAAAACGGGTATCCCAAAGATAAAGTGCAAGGAATATTGCGCGAACCTTAAGGCGTCGGCTCGTCAGCCGACGGGCCGGACACCCGAAAAACTTTTTCGTGCGGCTTGATCAAGCCGCGTTCTCTGGCCATGCGTTCCAGAAAGGCGGGATCCGTCTCGAATCGGCGCTGGTTTTCCGACAATTCCTTGATGCGGGCTTCCAGGCGAACTATTTCCTGCTGAAGCTCGATTTTTTCCCGCTGCATCTTTCTGAGCCGATTGTAACGCGGCAGGAATAGCGAGGCCGCGCCAATGGCCGAAAGCGCGATCAGCGCGATCCACCCGATTCTGTATATGCGCGGCCAGGGATTCATGAGTGGCTTGTAAACCCTATCGGAATAAGACAAACGTTTTTCGTGTATGTATTGGCCTTTTCCGTTTGCTTGGGCATAAAGGTTTCAGGTTTCGGTTTTCAGGTGTCGGAAAATCCTGAAACCTGAACACCGAAACCTGCTTTCCTTAACCTTTTTTGCCTGTCTGCCCCAGGCAGGCGGGCGATGCCCGTGCAAGTCTATACCACGCCGCCATAGACGGCTTCGGCGCCCAGCATTTCCTCGATACGAAGAAGCTGGTTGTATTTGCAGATGCGGTCCGTACGGCAAAGCGAGCCGGTCTTGATTTGTCCGCTGTTCGTGGCGACCGCGATGTCGGCGATGGTGGTATCTTCCGTTTCGCCGGAGCGGTGGCTGATGACGGTGGTATATTGGGCGCGCTTGGCCATTTCAATGGCTTCCAGCGTTTCGGTCAGCGTTCCGATTTGGTTGACCTTGATCAGAATCGAGTTGGCAACGCCCATCTCGATGCCCTTGGCCAGAAAACGGGTGTTGGTGACGAACAAGTCGTCGCCTACAAGCTGGATTTTATCGCCCAGCCGCTCGGTCAGCGTCTTCCATCCGTTCCAGTCGTTCTCGGCCAGGCCGTCCTCGATGCTGATGATGGGATATTTCTTCGTCCACGCTTCGTAGTAATCGGTCATGTCCTTGGCGGTGCGCTTGGATCCGTCGCTTTTCTTGAAGACATATTTCTTCGTCTTGGCATCGAAGAATTCGCTGGAGGCCGGATCCAGGGCGATAAAGATGTCCTTGCCGGGCTTGTAGCCGGCTTTTTTAATGGCCTTCATCAGGAGTTCCAGCGCCTGCTCGTTGTTCTTCAGCTCGGGTGCGAATCCGCCTTCGTCGCCGACATTGGCGCTCATGCCATTGTCTTTGAGCACGGCCTTAAGGGCATGAAAGGTTTCCGCGCCCATGCGCAGCGCTTCCGAGAAGCAGGGCGCGCCCTTGGGCATGATCATGAATTCCTGAATATCCACCGGCGCATCGGAATGCGCGCCGCCATTGAGCACGTTCATCATCGGGACGGGCAGCGTGCGCGCGTTCGGGCCGCCCAGATAGCGGAAGAGGGGCAATTCGGTATGCTCGGCGGCAGCTTTGGCCACGGCGAGCGAGACAGCCAGCGTGGCGTTGGCGCCCAGTTTTTTCTTGTTGGACGTGCCGTCCAGCTCGATCATTTTCTTGTCGATTTCCGCCTGTTCGATCACTTCGTAGCCGATCAGGGCCGGGGCGATAATGTTGTTGACGTTGTCCATCGCCTTGAGAACGCCTTTGCCGAGATAGCGTTTCTTGTCGCCATCGCGCAGTTCGACGGCTTCGTTTTCGCCGGTCGAGGCGCCGGACGGCACGGCGGCTCGGCCCATAATCCCGTTTTCCAGATAGACGTCCGCCTCCAGCGTGGGGTTGCCGCGGGAATCCATGATTTCTCTGGCGCATATATCGACGATGATAGACATGATCGGTCTTCCTTTCCGGACAAGAGTTGAACATTCCTGATACAGCGGGTATTCTATAACGGGAAACAGGAGGCGAATGCAAGAAAAAAATGGCGCCTCGCAAATCGCCGGGGGACAGAAGGCAACGAAGAGGGTGGAGCGTGGAAAGTGAAACGTAAAACGTGCGTTCGTGTGTTGGTGCGTTCGTGGAGAGTGGGAAGTGGAGGATTTTCTACCACGGAAAACGCGGAAGACACGGAAAAAAGGCGGGGTGGTCGTGCGCTGGTGCGTTCGAGAAGCGCGGAAAAGAATGACAGCAGGATAAAAACGTTTCAGACTGTCGAAAATCGGGGGCGAGAACGTTTTTCGGGGACAGATTAGTCTTCATGCTTTACAAACTCTGCCGGGCCTGCCATAAATGGCGCTTGGGTTAATCGAAAGGATAGGAATAGGACGCTATGAAAAAAACGGCATTGATTACAGGGGCGGGACGAGGGATCGGATTGGGCATTGCGCAGTGTTTGGCGGCGGACGGATGCGATGTGGCCGTATGCGACATCCACCCGGAGGATGCCGTGCAGCCCGCATTGGAGACTTTGCGCGAGCTGGGCTCGGAAACGCTGTATTGCCGGGCCGACGTGACCGATACGGCCGCGCGAACCTCCATGCTGGATGCCATTCGCGAGCGGTTCGGACGGTTGAATGTGCTGGTCAACAACGCCGGCGTGGCGCCGCTGGTGCGGACGGATCTGCTGGATGCGACGGAAGAGAGTTACGATCGGGTCATGACCATCAATCTCAAAGGGCCGTATTTTCTGACGCAATCCGTCGCCCGGTGGATGGTTGAGCAGAAGAAGGCGGATGCCGGCTTCGATGGCTGTATTGTCAATATTTCGTCCATTTCGGCTACGGTCGCTTCGCCGGCGCGCGGCGAATATTGTTTGTCCAAGGCCGGGGTAAGCATGGCGACTAAACTGTATGCCGCCCGATTGGGCGAGTATGGCATACCGGTTTACGAGATACGGCCCGGCATCATCGCGACCGACATGACCAGCGCGGTCAAGGAGAAATACGATGCGTTGATTGCCGAAGGACTGCTGGTTCAGCCGCGCTGGGGCGAGGCCAAGGATATCGGCAAGGCGGCGGCGGCTTTGGCGCGTGGCGATTTCGCCTATTCCACCGGTCAGGTGGTCATGGTGGATGGCGGTTTTTCCGTGGCGCGCCTGTAGCGGTTTGATCCTGTAGGCCGTGTGGCTGGCGCAGCCGTGGATCCCTGGTGTTTTCCCGACCCCCGCGACCTTGCGTCGCAGGTGAAGGAGATGGCGTTTGGGAAGGGCGTATCCTGTTGCCCTTCCTTAAACAGGCGTTTCATCCCGCCACGCGCAACGGCGGGCGAAGAGACAAGCGGCAAGAAAGGCGGCATAGGCGCCGCATGGAAAGGGGTGGGTTGATTATGGACGATAAGGCGACATTGAAGATGAAAGCCGCTGACGGGTCGGCTGTCGAGGTTCCTTTGACGTGGACGCATACGCTGGTGATCGGCAGCGGCGCGGCGGGCTTGAACGCGGCGGTGCAGCTTCGGGCGAACGGCGTGGAGGATGTGCGGATATTGACCGAAGGGCTGGAGATGGGCACCTCGATCAATACCGGCAGCGACAAGCAGACGTATTACAAGCTGTCTTTGTGCGGCGAGGATGCGGATTCGCCGGTCGAGCTGGCCAGAATGTATTACGGCAACGGCGGCATGCACGGAGATCTGGCTTTGGTGGAGGCCAGTTTGTCGCCGCGCGCGTTTCTGAATTTGGTCAACATGGGCGTGCCGTTTCCGCGCGACGCCTACGGCCAGTTCATTGGCTACAAGACCGACCATGATCCCCGTCAGCGCGCGACGTCGATCGGGCCCTATACCTCGCGCGAGATGTGCCGCGCGTTGATTCGCGAAGTGAAACGATTGAATATTGCGGTGGAAGAAGGCAGGCATGTGGTCGAGCTAATCGTGTTGCCGGACGCTTCGGGATCGGGTCGGCGCGCGGCCGGCGCGCTGGCGATCGGCGACGATGGGCGTTTGCGGGCGTACGGAGCCGAGAACATTGTGTTCGCGACCGGCGGCCCGGGCGGCCTGTACAAGACCAGCGTGTATCCCGACGTGCATGTCGGCGGGATCGGTTTGGCGCTGATGGCCGGCGCGCAGGCGAGAAACCTGGCCGAATCGCAGTATGGCATGGCGTCCACCAAGTTTCGCTGGAACGTGTCCGGCACCTATATGCAGGTGGCGCCGCGGTTTATCAGCACGGCGGCTGACGGGGTGTCCGACGAAAAGGAATTTCTGACCGACTATTTCGAGACCGCGGGCGAGATGAATTCCATGGTGTTCCTCAAGGGCTATCAATGGCCGTTCGACTCGCGCAAGGTGGCGGGCGGCTCGTCGATTGTGGACATTTGCGTGTACATGGAAACGGCGCTGAAGGGGCGGCGCGTGTTCTTGGATTTCAGACGCAATCCGACGGACTTTTCGTTCGAGACCTTGAGCGACGAGGCGCGCGAGTATCTCGAGAAATCGAAAGCCTTGCAGGCCACGCCGATCGAGCGGCTGCGCGCCATGAATCCGGGCGCGATCGAGCTGTATCTGGATCATGGCATCGACGTGACCCGCGAACCGCTCGAAATTGCCGTGTGCGCTCAGCATAACAACGGAGGCTTGGCCGGCACCCATTGGTGGGAGAGCGTCAATGTGCGCCGGCTCTTCCCGGTGGGCGAAGTCAACGGATCGCATGGCGTCTATCGGCCGGGCGGTTCGGCCTTGAATTCGGGGCAGGTGGCGGGCTTCCGCGCGGCGGAATATATCGCGAACCGATGCAAGGATTGGACCGTGTCGCGGGACGCCGCGCGCGACGCGCTGAGTTGGCAGGGCGAGCGTGTTCTGGCCTGGCTGGACCGTTGCCGTTCCGCTACGGCGAGCTGGCAGGACGAGCGCGAGGCGTTTCAGCAGCGCATGTCCCGGGACGGCGCCCATATACGCGTGCGAGCGGGGCTGGAAAAAGCCGTGGCCGAGGCGTGGGATCAATGGGCGCGTCTTGACACGGCCGGCTGTCGCTATGCCGGGGCGGAGGACATGAAGGAAGCCTTGCGCAATCGGCATCTTTGTTTCGCCCACGCCGTGTACCTCGAAGCGGTATTGGCAGCGGTCCGCGACGGGGTTGGCAGTCGCGGTTCGGCGATCGTTGTGGATCCCGCCGGAACGCCGGTTCACGACCGGCTCGGCCCCGAGTGGCGCGTGGCGCCCGAAGACGCCGCGTTCAGGGAAAAAGTCATGGAAACGGAGATTCTTGCGGACGGCAAAGTCAAGACGGCGTGGACGCCGCGCAAGCCCATTCCGGAAAGCGATTTGTGGTTCGAAACCGCCTGGGCGCGTTTTCGGCAGGGCGCCATTTACGACGACTGAGATTATGAGCGAAAACGACAAGAATTCCAATTCGAACGAGGCTTCGGTTCCGCCGGAACAGTCGAAGGATGACGGGCGGAAAGCGCCGTCCGCGTCGACGCCGGGTCTGTTCGCTGTGCCGGCCAGGAAACAGGGGTCGGCCTTGCGGGTGGTCACGGCGCCGGGCGCCGAGAGTTTGATTCATCTGAATCTTTCCGTGCCCAAGCGGGAGACTGTGCCGGTTCACAAGCCTGTGCGCTTGCAACAGAGTCGTCCGGTACGGAAGTTCGCTCAGAAACCGGCGGCTGGTCCCGCAGTCGCGGCTCAGGCCGAACGTCGGAAGAGGGCTATGAAAATTGCGGAACCGCCCAAGCGCATCCCGTTTTCGAAGGCGTCGGCGCCCGGGAAGAAAGCGGTATCGCGCGGGGGCGCACCGGGCGCGAGCCGCAAGACATCTCCCGGCCGTTGGCTGACCAATCGCTATCGCTTGCTGCGGCTTTTGGGAGAAGGCGGCACGGGCACCGTGTACAAGGCGCAGGATGTTTTTCTCGAAGCCGAAGTGGCGGTGAAGATATTGAACAAGGCGTTGACATTCGACAAGCAGGCGATCGATTCGCTTAAGCAGGAAGCCTTGATCGCCATGCGGCTTTCGCATCCGCATATCGTGCATCTCCATAACCTCGACAAGGTCGGCCCCCGTTTTTTTCTGGTTATGGAATACATTGAAGGCAGCACCTTGCGCGGCCTGCTGGACGTGTACGGCTACCTGAAACTCGAGACTGTCACTCAGGCGCTTTCGGTGTGCGCCGACGCGCTGTCCTACGCGCATCGCAAGGGCGTGCTTCATAACGATTTGAAGCCTGAAAACCTGCTTCTGACCGAAGACGGCGTGCTGAAAATCATCGATTTCGGGATAGCCTGCCTGATCAACACGCGGCAGCAGGAATTCATTATGGGCACACCCGCCTACATGAGTCCGGAGCAAATTCGCGGGGAAGACCTTGACGTGTCCACCGATGTTTATTCGATGGGCATTATAACCTATGAAATGTTCACCGGTAAAACGCCGTTTCCTCGGGATGCCCAGTTCCAGGATGTGCTGGACGCCTTGCCCGTAACGCTGTCGGGTATCGAGAACGAGGCCGTGCGGCGGGTTGTCGAGAAGGCGATCGCACCGAATCGCGGCGACCGCTATCCGTCCGTAGGCGCCTATGTAGCGGCCTTTGTCGATGCCGCCTATCCGGGCAGCGCCGCCGATCCGTCGAGTCAAATCAGAGCCTGAACGAACCCTTTCGCAAGATGTCAGCCCTTTCTCGGATACCCTTCACCGACTGTCTTCCACCGAGACGGAAGGAGATACGGTTCGGGCACACATAAGAGACAGAGTTGACCCGCAAATTCTGCGGAAGAGCCATTTTT
>SLMC01000242.1 GCA_007133745.1 Kiritimatiellia bacterium | reverse complement strand
GGAGTGCGGCGACCTGGCTTGCCCCGGCGTAGTTCCGCAGGGACGAAGACGGGACGCCGCTTTGTTCAGCGCGACCTGGCGCGCGTGTCCATTAGCCATCCACATCCAAGAGCGGCGGGCCGGGTCCCGCCGAAGAGAAAGCGGCGAGAGCTTGCCGCCTGTCTGCCGTGCCGGCACAGGCACTCCAAAACGGAACCGCCGGGCGGCAACAAGGGCTGTCCCTGCTTAACCCTGGCGGCCGCATTAATATCGGAATAGGCAAAGCCTGTTAAAAGAAAAAAAAATGAATTATTGTCTTGCATCTCGCGCGAGGGCCGTTTAGTCTTTCTCCTCATTAACTAAAGAAAGGCGCCGATTGTTATCAATCGCGCGCCACACAATAAACCAAGGAGTTAGGTCATGCCACAAGGCAAAGTTAAATGGTTCAGCAAGGAAAAAGGGTACGGATTCATCGAACAGGATGCAGGCGCGGATCTTTTCGTGCATCACAGCGAGATTCAAGGCTACGATTTGCAGGAGGGGGACGAGGTCGAATTTGAAGTCGGCGAAGGCCGCAAAGGTCCTTGCGCCACCAAAGTGAGATCGGTTCAAGGCTAACAATCCAACCATCCATCGTTTCACGGCCGCCGTTCCGAACGCGCGGAACCGGAAACCATGAAAGACCCGGCGCCGTACGGACCGACAGGTTCGTACGGCGTCTTTTTTTTGCTAAAACCGCCTTCATTTCTGTGTTGAACAATAGGACGGGCGGGTGTATCTTTCCTTTCATCATGGAATTCGCCATCGAAATCGACAATTTAAACGTAAGGTTTCCCGCCCGCGGCTCGACGGTCCAGGCGCTGGACGGCTTGTCTCTTCGGGTGGGACTCGGAGAAGCGGTCGGATTCATCGGCCCCAACGGCGCCGGTAAAACCACGGCCATTCACGTCTTGCTCGGCTTCATCGAGCCCAGCTCGGGACACGCCAAAATATTCGGACAGGATTCAAGACAGTCGGTCGCGCGGGAACGCATCGGCTATCTGCCGGAACATCCCGACACCTATCGGTTCCTGACCGGACGCGAACTTCTGCGCATGGCCGGCAAACTCTTCCTCATGAAAGAAAAAAACTTGCGCGAACGAATCGACGCGGTTCTGCGGCTGGTCGATATCGAACAGGCGGCCGACCGCCGCATCGGAACCTATTCCAAAGGCATGCTGCAAAGAATTTGCCTGGCTCAAGCCCTGATCAACAATCCCGACCTGGTTATTCTCGACGAGCCAACCGGCGGCCTGGACCCGCTCGGACGCATGGACATCAGAAAACTCATCGCCCGCCTTCGCGACGAAGGCAAAACCGTGTTTTTCTCGTCTCATGAACTTTCGGAAGTGGAGCTGGTCTGCGACCGCGTCGCCATGCTCGCGCGCGGGCGGCTTGTCGCGGAGGGGCCGGTGACGGACTTGGTCGCGCCCGGCGAAAGTCTGGAACGCTTTTTCTTGCGAACCGTGGCCGGGCCGCAAAGCGAACAACGCGCGACGCCGACAAGCCGCGAAATGGGCAACCGCAAACAAAAAGGTCACAGGCCATGACAAAAGTTCTTTGCATAACGCGCATCGTCTGGCTGGACATGCTCAGAAGGAAGGACGTGTACGTGCTTCTTATTCTACTGGGCGCCCTGCTGACCGCTCTCGTTTCGCTGAACATCTTCGGGCTGGGCGGCCTGGTCGTCTATGTCAAGGATGTCGGACTGCTGGCCACCTGGGGGTTCGGCTGGATTCTGGCGGTGCATATCGCCTGCCGATGCCTGCCGCAGGAGGAGCAGCGGGGCACGATCTACGCGCTGCTGGCCAAGCCGGTGACCCGACTGCAGCTTGTCGTCGGCAAATGGCTGGGCGCCTGGAGCGTGACCTGCGCGGCAACCCTGGCCTTTTACGCGCTGTTGACCGCCATGGTCGTATTTCAAGGCGGAACCGCAGCGCTCGACGGTGCGGTCTTGATCCAGGGCGTACTGCTGCACGGCGCGGTTCTGGCCATTCTGTGCGCGCTGGGCTTGCTGTTCTCCACGCGTATGCACCAGGATGCCGCCGCCACGCTGACCTATGTTCTGTCGTTCGCCGCCTTCATCATCCTGCCCCGTATGCCGGGACTCATGGCGCGCGCTTCAGGATGGCACGGAACCCTGGTCTCCATCGTGTATCATCTGCTGCCGCATTTCGAAATTTTCGACATGCGCAAGCGCATGGTCCACGACTGGGGCGCCGTGAACGGCGCCACGTTTCTGACCGTCCTGCTTTATGGCGCCGTCTATACGGCGCTGCTTCTCGCCATCGCCTGGCTGGCCTTCCGGAAAAAACGCTTTTCACGGGAGAATCTGGCATGACCCATTCCGCGCGTTTCCCGAACCTGACCGGCCGCCTGGCCCCCTGGCTGATTTTGGCCGCGCTGGGAACGTGCAGCTTCGTTCTCTCGTGCCGATTGTCTTTCGCCCTGGTTGCTCCCGGCGCCCATGCGCAAGCCGACATAACAGTCGCCGATCAAATGCTGGGCGCCGCACGCGTCGCGTTCGGCACGCATTTTCTGGAAGCGGCCGATATCTACTACCACGCCGGCGGAACCGGCCGACTCAACGACAGCGATTGGCCGGACACCTGGTTCCGAACTCTGAGTCGGCAAATCGTGCCCCGGGAATACCGGCATATCGAGACAGATTCCATCGCCGAAATGGCGCCGATGCTCTGGGTGGCCATGCGTGCCGACCCGCACAACATCGAAACCTACCTGATCGCAGCCTATTGGTTCGCCACATCGGCGGGCCTGAATCAGCCCGAACTGGCGCACGAAGTGTTGCGGGAAGGCCGCCGCCGCAATCCCCTCAATTATCGCATTCGCCTTGAACAAGCTCTGCTCTTCCTGCGCGAGGGACGCCTGGCGGACGCCCGCCAGGCGCTGGACAGCGCCCTGGCGCTGTGGCCAAGCCAAGAGGACCCCGACAGCGACCAGGCCCGTCAGGGCAAAATCTACGCGCTGACCTACCGCGCCCTGCTTCATGAATCGGACAACCAAGTGGCGGAAGCCATCGCCCTATGGAAACAGCTCGCGGCCTTGCAGCCCGATCAAACGGACATCGAAAAACGATTGGCCCTGCTGAAAAGCGGTGCGCCCCCGCCTGTCCAGGCGTCCAGCGTCTGGCAGAGAATGCTTCGCCGATCGGATTTAATTCGCGCGGAATGCAATCACGACCATCATCACGACCACCACCATCACAACCCTTGAGATCCACACACAACGGGACAACGCTCGCATGTACTTGAAATACTATAATCTGACGGAGTTTCCCTTCAGCATTACGCCGGACCCCCGTTTCATCTACTGGACGCCCCAGCACCGCGAAGCGTTCGACCTTCTGCTGTACGGCATCCAAAGCCGTAAAGGGTTCATAGCCTTTACCGGCGAAGTCGGCTCGGGAAAAACCACGTTGTGCCGCGCCATACTGGCCAGCCTGGGCGCGGATGTGGCCACCGCGCTTCTGCTCAACCCGTCGCTGTCGGAAAATCAGCTCCTGAGATCCATGCTCAACGATTTCGGATTGCCGGTCCAAGGCCGGGATCGCCTCGCCTATATTGAAACCTTGAACGCTTTTCTGCTGCGAAAAAACAGCGAAGGCTCGAATGTGGCGCTCGTGATCGACGAAGCGCAAAATCTTTCGGCCCCGATCATGGAACAGGTGCGCTTGCTCTCCAACCTCGAAACGGATCAGCACAAACTGATCCAAATCGTGCTGTGCGGCCAGCCCGAGCTCGATAAACGGCTGAAACGCCCCGATCTGCGCCAGCTCCGGCAGCGCATTACGGTGAAATATCATTTGGAACCGCTGGCCAACGAGGATGTCGCGCCCTATATTCAACACCGACTCCATGTGGCCGGATCGGATGGGCGTCTCTTTTTCGAAGCCGCCGCCCTGCGGGAAGTCCAAAAATACGCCCAAGGCAGCCCCCGTCTGATCAACGCCGTATGCGACGGCGCGCTCATGGCCGGCTATGTGGACCGGACACGCGCGATCGACGGCAGTCACATTAAACGCGCCATTAAACTGTTGGGAGGGTAATTCGGCATGAGCCTTATTCAGGAAGCGCTAAAAAGACAGCAACAGGAAACGGGTGAAGGCGAACTTAAACCCGGCGCCCCGCCGCTCCAGAGGCCCGCCGCGTCGCCAACCAAACCGGAACCGCCGCCATTGAAAAACGAAACGCCGACGGAGAGTCCGGCCGAACCCGAAGCGCCGGCCCCGTGGGACAAAAGCAAAAAAAAGGAAACAGCCGGAGCGAAAGCAGGCAAAACCGTTTTCTTGATCCTGCTGCTGGCCGCTGTCGGCGGAATCGTCTGGTATCAACTGAAACCGCCCGCGAAAATAACCGCCGACTCTCGACCCCCGGCCGACATGCCGACCAAACCGTCCGCCGATCCGAAGTCCGATCCAGTCGCCTTGTCCCCCGCCCAAGGGACGTCGGAGCCCGACCCGATCGCCCAGCCGCTGACACCCGAGCCGCTGCAAATCGAGATCGAATGGCCATCGCTGTCGCTGGACGGCATCGTCGGCAGCGGAGCTCAAGGCTCCTGCCTGATCAACAACCAGATCGTCAGAGTAGGCGAACACGTGCAGGAGGTCAAAATCGTGGCCATTCGCAAAGACGGCGTGGAATTGGAATATCAAGGAGAAAAACGCTTCCTGCGCGTTGGCGCCTCGACGCGGTAGGGCCTTAATTTGTGGCGGGCTTCGCCAGCAAGCCAAACTTTCTTTCATTACAGTGTCCCAGCGCGGCAAAGCCGCAACCCAAAAACATGTTTGAACAGAAGGCAACGAAGATAATGAAGGCGGAAGAAAAGAAAGCCCGCTAATCACGCTAATATGCGCGAATGGGATTTTTTATTCGCGTGATTAGCGGGAAAAATGGGTTCCTTCAGATGTATCCGTCGATAAAGAGCAGCTTATGGAGATGACGGCGTAAAAAATGCTAACAAGCAGCGGAAGGAGACATCATAATGCTCGACAAACGGACGATAGGCGCGACGTTGGCTTTGGGGCTGACGTTGGCTGTGGGTTTTCAAACACGCGCGTGGGCGACAACGGGACGCGCGCCAACCGCGCATGCGGAGACAACCGTAGCGGAGGACACGGAAGAAGCCCTCTCGTGGGGAGATGTCATCCGAAGCGGACGCTGGCCCATGGGCGTGCTGGCGGGCATGTCCGTGCTGACCCTGGCCCTGGCCATCTACTTTTTCACGGTCCTGCGCATGACGCCGATCGTCGCGCCGGCCCTGCACCGGGAGCTGCTTGAAAAAATCCGGGCCGGCGAACTGGACGACGCGCGCCGCGCCTGCGATTACCGGCCTTGTCCCCTGTCCGCCATCGTGCTGGCGGCGCTCGACTATTTGCGTCATGTCGGGAATCCGAGCGCCATGCTGCTCAAGGATGTGGTGCAAGGCGAAGGCCAGCGGCAAGCAGGCGGCATCGAGGGCCAAATCCAGTATTTGCAGGATATTGCCGTCATCGCGCCCATGATCGGACTGCTGGGCACCGTGCTCGGCATGCTGCGCGCATTCAGCTCGGTGGCCTTGAACATCGCCCACGCCAAGCCGGTCGTATTGGCCGAAGGCGTATCCCAGGCGCTGGTAACCACCGCCTTCGGGCTGATCGTGGGCATTGTGGCCATGATGTTCCACGCCTACTTCAAGCGTCGGGCCGGTACGCTGATCTTCCACCTCGAAGCGGCTTCGACCGAAGCGCTGGCCGCGCTGGCCAACAGCCAGCCGAACATCCGCAACGAGGGCGCGCTATGAATTTCAGAAGCAGACAAGCAGACGCGCGCGCGGGCTTTCCCATGGCCCCGATGATCGACGTGGTCTTCATTCTGCTCTCCTTCTTTATCGCCACCCAAATCTACGCGCGCTGGGAAAAGGAGATCGACATCCAGTTGCCGACAGCGGAAACCGGACGGGCCCCCACCCGGCTGCCGGGCGAAATCATCGTCAACGTATTGCCCGACGGCGCCGTCGTTGTAAACCGTCAGACCCACGACGCGGCCGGATTGCTTAGACTGATGAACCGTCTGGTCGAAGCGTTTCCCGGCCAGCCCGTCATCATACGCGCCGACCGACGCACGGCTTACGAACACATTGTGAACGTTCTGGACCTGTGCCGTCAGGCCGATATCTGGAACATCTCGTTCGCCACCGACGCGGCGGACCCGACCCCGGCCGACAGTTGAACAACCCGCTCCAGTTTCGAGTTTCCAACCCTTTGAACAGAAGGCAACGAAGAAAAAAGGTAACCGTGAGTCGTGAACAGTAAGCCGTCGCCAGTCCGTAGCCTGCGCGTCATCGCGTCATCAGGTCATCGGGTCTGGAAAAGCGAAACGGGCGGCAAAGGACCGTTGGGCAAAGCTTGATGACAACCTCACTAGGAACATTATTCCCGCTGGCGATCGGCCTGCTGATACTGGGCGCCGCCGTTCGGGCGCCGGCGTCCGAGCTGAAGGAGGACGAACGCCTTCAGTTCGCGAACGGCCTCTACGCGCGCGACATGCACGAGCTGGCCATCAGGGAATATACCGCCTTCATCAAGGCGTTTCCGAAGAGTCCCCAGTCCGATGTCGCGCGCTTTCGGCTGGCTACCAGCCATCTGCGGCTGGGCGAAACGGACCGCGCCCTGACCCTGTTCGCCGCCGTCTTTCGCGATTTTCCGAAAAGCGCATACCGCGCGCGCGCCGGATTCACCCTGGCGGACCTGCAACGGCAGGCCAACCGGCACAAGGACGCCGTCAAGACGCTGCAAGACCTGGTCGAACTCGATCTGCCGGACGATATGGCGTCGGCGTCATGGTACGCGCTCGGTTCATCCCTGCTGGAGCTGGGTCAACGGGAGGCGGCCATGAAAACGTTCGAGCGGGTACGGCGCACCTATGCCGACAGCGCCGTGTTCCCGTTCGCCCTGCTGCAGTTGGGCAACCTGTACGCGGAAGGACCTTTGGAAAACATCGCGGAAGCCGAAGCGCTCTACACGGCCCTGGCCGAAAAGCCGCCGTCCGACCGCCTGGCGGCGGAAGCCTTGTTTCAGCAAGCCGGCATGCATTTTCGGCGCCAAACCTACGACAGGGCCGCACGCATTTACAAGACGCTGCTGGAGCGCTACCCGACGGACGATCGGGCCCGCGAAGCCCGCATCTATGCCGCATGGGCGGCGCATCGCGCGGGCCTCTATGCCGATGCGCTCAAGCTGGCCGAACCCGAATCCGGCGCGGACAAGCCGAACCAGGACGAAGCCGCCGAATGGCTGTATCTGAAAGCCAACAGCGAACGGCAGTTGCTGAAGCACGCCGAAGCGGTTGCCACCTACAAGGCGTTGCTGGAACGCTTTCCCGAGAACCCCTTCGCGGAACCGGCGCGCTTCGAGCTGGCCGTCGTGCTCTACCGTATGGGCCAATTCCAGGACGCCGCGACACAGGCGCGCACGGTGAAAATTTCCCCTGAAATCGCCAAGGACGTCT
>SLMC01000092.1 GCA_007133745.1 Kiritimatiellia bacterium | reverse complement strand
CTTTCGTATTCTTGCAACCTGCTAACGCCCCACGTACGAAAATACAAACGCGCGTTCCCGATTCCCTTCGTTGCCTTCCGTTCAAACCCTCTTGTGCTTTTTGCGCTTCTTTGCGGCTTCAGTCCTCAGTCTTCAGTCTGTCGGCGGTCGGCGGCCGACCGCGTCCGATCGTGACGGGAACATTGATTTCCCGGCGTATCAGCGATCCTTCCCGCAAAGGCGCATCGCTATCTCCATTCGCCGTTTCTTCATGGGTCGCCATGGGCACGATATCGTCGTCCGTGCCGAAAACGCCGTCCGGGCCCGCCGAAAAGAGCACGACCACATCGTTCGATACGCTGTAGTGGAAGGCACGGCCCCACGGATCCGGGCGCACCATGTTGACATAGGGCCCGTTCCAGCCTTCGATCCCGGGATCGCGAATAAGGGCGTGCAATCCTTCGGCCGCTTCCGGGTAGCGTCCGCAATCGCGCCGAAACCTTTCCAGGGCCATACGCAACATATCCAGATTCCGCGCGGCCCGCGACATTCGGGCGTCGTCCGTTCGCGGCGCGTAAACGTTCAAGCTCCGGTTCACAAGCACTGCGCCGGTCAAGGCCAGCGCCGCCATTGCCAACAGCAGCACGGACGGCTTCCGCCCGAAACTGGCATCTGGAATGCGCAACGCCGCCTTCTCCCGTTCCATCTGGCGATGAATGCGCTCCTTGGCTTTCTTGCGGTCGCGCAAGCTCCGATCCGCCACGGAATCCGGTACCAGCATCGTCTTGCCGCAACGCGGACACAGCGTTTGCGGTTCCGATCCCAACCTCTGCCGGCAATAGGGGCAGCGAAACGTTCGTTGCGGAGACTCGCCCTCCCGACTTTCATGTTTCGTATCCATAACGCCTCAACAAGGCGGGCTGTCGCCCGCAACCCAAATTCTTTTCAACTAGTTTCTGTTGCGAAAAGGCCCTTGCCGCGGACGCGACAGAGCGCGTCCCTCCAGCCGCAAGGGGAAAACGCCTGCGACATCGCTGGAGGGCCACGCTCCGTCGTGGCCGCGGCCTTTCCGCAACAGAAACTAACTACGAAATACGCCAAATACGCGAAAGTTTATCATGCGGAGAACATTGTTTTCGCGCTTTTCGCGTGTTTCGTAGTTTATCTCTTAAAAAGATACACCGAATTTTCTTGTTATTAATGACAGCCATGCGGAAATAAGGCGCTAAGGGTCCAGATTATCCAGCGCGAGGCTGTCCATATCCAGTTGCCGGTAAAAGCAGTTGCGGGGCTCGCCCTGGGCGTTGCGGGTATGACAGATGCCGTTTCGACGGGGCCGCACCTTGTAGAGCAGCGAATTCTGCTCGCAATTCACATAGACGCCTGTCAGTTCGAATGTTTCGCCCGATGTCGCCCCTTTCTCCCACAAGGCGTTTCGGGACGTGCTCCACAGAACGAGCGACCGTGTAGCCACAGCCTTGCGGAACGCCGTCTCGTTGGTGTACGCCACAAGCACGACTTCGCCGGTCGCCTCGTTCTGAACCGCGACAGGAATCACCCTCGCGTCTGCGCTGCCGGCCATGGCCGCGATCTTGCCGAAATCGAGCCGCAATTGGTTGCCTTCTTCCAATTCCTTTTTGTCCATAACGCGCAATCCTTTCCGGGTCCAGTGTTCAGACTCTAAAACGCCCGGACCTCGTCGATCGTCGCGCTGTCGGTCATCAGCATGACCAGCCGATCGACCCCCAGCGCGACACCGGCGCAATCGGGCATGCCCTGCTCCAGCGCCTTCAAAAACGCCTCGTCCAGCCCGTACGCCGCTTTCCCGAGCTTCGCCCGCGCAGCGGCGCACGCCTCGAACCGGCGCCGCTGCTCGACCGGATCGGTCAGTTCGCCGAACGCATTGGCCAATTCCATGCCGGCCACGTACAATTCCCAGCGTTCGGCGACAGGCGGATCGTCGGGCCTGCAGCGGGCCAGCGCGGCGGCTTCGGCAGGATAATCCTTGAGCGCCACCGGCACACCCGTCGGCAAGGCCGGTTCAATTTTTTCAACCAGATCAAGATCGAACCGATCGGCATCGTAGGTCTCGACAGGATTCCATCCGGCCCAACGGACAAAAGCGTCGGCTACGTTCAGAACGGACCATGAACCCGACATAGTCACGGCCTGGCCGCCATAAACGAATTCGGTCGCGCCAAGACAGTCGAAACAGACCCTCGACAGCAACGCGCGCGTTTCGTCCAGAATGTCCAGATAGTCCGCATCCCGCCGATACCATTCCAGCATGGTATATTCCGGACTGTGCCGCCGGCCCCGTTCGCCTCGCCGGAAACAGGGGCCCATTTGAAACACGCGCTCCATGCCCTCGCAAACCAGCCGCTTCATGTGCAGCTCGGGCGAGGTGCGCAAATAGCGGTCGCCCGAAGGCTCGGCGTCGATATGCAGCTCCAGCGCCGGCGTCTCGATCCGTACCGGCGTTTCAACTTCGACATAGTCGCGTTCCGTGAAAAAACGGCGAATCGACATCAGCGCGCGACTGCGCATGTCCAAACGCGCATGCCGGTCGGACACGGTCGGCATATCACGCCTGCGCCTTCTTGAGCACCCGATCCGCGTAGTCCCCTGTTCGGGTGTCGATCTTGACAATGTCGCCCTGATTCACGAACAGCGGAATGGACAATTCGTAGCCGGTATCGATCTTGCCCGGTTTCAGAACATTGGTCGCCGTATCACCGCGCGCGCCCGGCTCGGTATAGACAATCTCCTTTTCCACAAAAGTCGGCAAAACAACTTCGATAGGCCGACCCTTGTGATACAGAACCTCGACCTCGATATCCTCGACCAGGAAAAAGCGGGCGTCGCCCAGCTCGTCGGCGCCCATCGAAATCTGCGCGTAGTTCTCGTCCATGAAGATATAATGGTCCCCGTCCTTGTAGGAATAGGTCAAGACATGCTGCGCCAGCTCCGGCTTGTCGAGCTTGTCGTTGGAACGATAGGACTTTGTCAGCGTGGTTCCGTTCGCCAAATTCTTGAGCTTGCAGTTGTAAATGGCCTGCCCCTTGCCGGGTTTCGTGAAATTGAACTCCGTAATGATATACGGAGCCCCGTCGATCTCAACCTTCAGTCCCTTCCTCAAATCCGATGCGCTGAACATAAATGCCGCTCCTGCCTTCCTTTGTTTCCATCCTCTTCATGCATAATCCCGGCGCGCGCGAACGCCACCCGACCGTCTTCCCGCAAACTACACGGCCCCGATTCCCCTGTCAATATTCGATTGCCGGATTGGCCTTGAGTTTGCGCCACAGGGTCGCCTGGCCGATGCCGAGCGCCTTTGCCGCGCGCGTCCGGCTCCCGTTCACCGAAGCGAGCACGTCGCGAATATGCCGATGTTCGACATCCTTCAGCGTTTGCGCGCCGACCACGCCATGCGCATCGCGACGGGCGCGAGCGAACGGCAAGTCGGCCGGACGAATAACGCCGTCCCGGCTCAGGGCCGCCGCCCGCTCGACAACGTTTTCGAGTTCTCTCACATTGCCCGGCCAATCGTAAGCAATCATCGCATCTAAAGCCGTCGCGTCCAATCGCAGGTTGGGCAATGCGAATCGCTTGGCTGTTTTCGCAACGAAATGGCGGGCCAACGAAACAATGTCTTCACGGCGGGCGCGTAACGGAGGCGTTTCGATTTCCACCACGCCCAGCCGGTAATAGAGATCCTCCCGGAACGTACCGTCCCGAACCGCCTGCCGAATGTCCCGGTGAGTCGCCGCCAGCACGCGCATATCCACTCGGCGCGGCCGGTTCTCGCCCACCCGGACAACTTCCTTCTCCTGAAGCGTTCGCAACAGCTTGGTCTGCATCGCCGGCGAAATATCGCCGATCTCGTCCAGGAAAATGGCGCCCCCCTCCGCCTCCTCGAACAAGCCGACTCGGTCGCCGACCGCCCCCGTAAAGGCGCCGGCCTTATGGCCGAACAACTCGCTTTCCAAAAGCGTTTCCGGAATCGCCCCGCAATTTACCGTGACGAACGGGCCCTTCGAACGGGGCGACATGCGGTGAATATGCCGAGCCAGCACTTCCTTGCCCGACCCGCTCTCGCCGAACAGAACAACCGACACGTCGTAACGCGCCACACGCGTGGCCATATCCAGAACCCGACGATAGGCGGCGCTATGCACCTCCACCGGCGTCGCGACCGCGCCATGCTCCAGACGCTCGATCCGCCTCCTTTGACGCGCCATCTCCTTCATCTTTTCCTTCAGCTCGCGCGTCAAACGCAGCACATGTCCGCGAATGTCGTCCGCCTGGAAATGAACGATATGCGACTCGATCGCCTTGCCCCACGACGCCTGATCCCTACCCTCGGCCGAACAAAACCGATCGCCCTTCATCCGACATTTCCGCTCGATAAAATACACGGGGCGCCCCATGCAAAACGAGGCGTACCCGCTGGCGTATCCGGTGGTCGTCCAGCACATCGGCGCGGCAGCGCGCCCCAGCGCCATCTTTTGCTCCTCCGCCTCGACCGAACCGCGCCAGGTCACCTCCATGCGAAACCGTCCCGTCGCCTCGTCGACATCGAGCGTCTTCACCGCCGCCTGCGCCACGCCCTGAAGCGCATGCATGCGCGGCCCGGCCTTGAGCCATTCCTCCAGACTGTCCCACTCGAAAATACGCTTCATCGCCGCCGCATCCGCCTGCCCCCAAAAATAGCCGAACCGCGTCAACGCCCGCCGCGCAGCGTCCACGCCCGCCATCTGCACCAAATCCTTGCGAAACTGCCCGAACACATCCGACGAATGCAACGTCAGCCGCCGCCCATGCAAATCGATCCGACCATCCGAAAACTCGACCAGCTCCATCAAATCCAAATCCTGCGCCTTCATACCCAAACCCTTTCAATATGAAAACATGAAATTTCAATATGCAATACAGGGGCGAAAAGGTCAAGCATCGAAATGGCGGACACGCCACGCAGCCGCCTGTGCGGAAACGGTCTGACGACAGCCTGTTACGGAAGAGAACAGACTCGGCGCAGCGAACGGCCCAGCCTTGGCATGTTTAGTGCTAATTAGCGCGTAAGGCGGGCTAATGTCCGCAACCCATATCTCGAATTTCAGTTTTAAAGGATGCGACGCTTAAACAAAGGAGACAAATCATGTATGCCATGCTAGCCAAAAAAGCCGAAGGACTCAGCGCCGAGATTGCCGATTTCACACAGTCCGCCGCGACCGGCCAGGATGCCGCATGGGTTGGCAAGGCGCGCGCCAACCCTATCGAACAAGCCATGCGAGCGGTGGGCTGCGACAGCGTCACGGACGACACCTCTCATGCGGCGGGTACGCTGCTCGGTCGCGGCGGCGGACCTACCGTGCTGCTGCTGGACGCATCCGATGCGCGAGAGACGGGACGAGCGGGCCTTGCCGTGCTCCTGCACGCGATCCTGCTGATCAAACGCGCCTTTCTTCCCATGAACGGCCATCTGGTTGTCGCAACCGCATGCGGGAACGGCAACGGATCGCAGCCGGATTGGGGACAGTTGCTGAACGAAACACTGCCGTCTCTGGACATGGTTCCCGACTACGCTGTTATAAACGAGGCCGCACCTTGCGAATCCGGAGACGTCACGGCGGACTGGGATTTGCTCGATTCCGCCGCAGAGCGAAATCCGAAACGAGCATCGGACGGGAAGCGTATTGACATGCGTCTGCTCGATCCCTACTATTCTTTTCTTTTGGAAGCTCGTCAAGCGTTGACCGATGCCGGTCTCGAAGCGCACCCCGCCCTGCCCCGTCCGCCCTCGCTCGGCGCGGGCACGCCGGGCGGGATACTGATTGGGAAACACGGCATTCCGACCCTTGCCTACGGATCGGTTCCGAAAAACGGGAACCCTGGCGCACCAAGCCGCGCGTGGACCGAAACGCTTGCGAAAGGGGCGCATGGCATCGCGGTCATCGCGCATCGTCTGGCGGGAATTCCGGTCTGCGGATGGACACTGGACGATATTTGACACTCGGCAAAATAACGGGGAACAGGGAAGGGTTGCAATGATACCGGACAGCGAAAACTTGGTTCTGTCGGGCGGCACGGTCGTCACGCCGTTCGACGCCATTCAGGACGGCGTCGTTCATGTGCGCGGCAATACGATTTACGACGTCGGCCCGCGCGCCGACATCGATGTGCCGAAAGACGCGACGATGCTCGATGCCAACGGCGGCATGATCGTGCCGGGCTTTGTCGACTTGCTCGCCCATGGCGGCGGCGGATTCGGATTCAGCGACGAATCTATGGACAGCGTCGCCGCCGCCTCCGCATACTTTCTTCGGCATGGAACCACAACCATGCTGGCCGGTCTGCATGCCAAGCCCAAAGAGCGGCTGCTCGGCGATTGCCGTCTGCTGGCGCGCTACATTCGCGAAAACCCCGACTCGAACATTGCGGGCATACACATGGAAGGCCCTTACCTCAATCCCGAATTGTGCGGCGCCATGAATCTCAAGCATCTCTGGCATCCTAATATGGCATCGTTCCATGAACTTGTCGAAGCAGGCGATGGCGCCATCAAGATCATGACCATCGCGCCGGAACTGCCCGGCGCGCTGGACATCGTCCGGGAAGCGGCCTTCTGCGGAATTGTCTGCTCGATCGGCCACTCCCTTGCGGACTATCGAACGGTCGAGCAGGCCATCGGCAACGGCATAGCCCATGTCACGCACATTTTCAACGCCATGAACCCCATGCACCATCGCACGCCGGGTGTCTTGACCGGAGCCCTGCTTCACGACAACCTGAAGATCGAGCTTATTGCCGACACCGTCCACGTGCATCCGGCCATGATGCGTTTGCTGCTCAAGGTCAAGACCCCCAAAGGCGTTATTCTCATCACCGACTCCATTCGCGCCGGCGGCCTGCACAAGGGCGAAACCCATTTTTCCGAGCAAACCGCCTTTTCGGACGGCCACAAAGTCGTTCTTCCGAACGGCAAACTGGCCGGCAGCGTTCTGACCTTGAACAAGGCGGTGCGCAACATGGTCCACACCGCCGAAACCCGCCTGACGGACGCCGTCCGCATGGCCACGCTGAATCCCGCCAAAGTGATCGGGTCCAAAGCCGGCGTCCTGGCCTCGGGCAAACCGGCCGATCTAACCGTCATGGACGCCGACTTCAAGGTCACGCACACCGTCAAAAACGGACGCCTGGTTTTTACGCGGAGAAAATCCGGCCAGAGCGGACTGCTCAGACGCGGCACGGGACGTTTGGGACAGGCGGAACAATGCTGCGCCAGACGGCGGCTATGAACGCGCCACAGGTCTTGGGCCCGGGTCAGTATCGCTTCCGCGCAACCGACCCGCCCGTGACGGCACAACCCGCGCCGTTCCAGTATCTTTACCGTCTCCTGCAGAGAAACCGGACAACCGCCCCGTCCGCCTGTCGCCAGTCCACGCGTCTGCACGACCTGTCCGTCGGGCATCAAAACGCGATTGACCGAACCGAATAGATCCAGACAGAGCGACCCGGCCGTGGATTGAGCCACGTGATAGACCGAACTGGAACGATGATCAACCCCCAGCGAAAGAATCCAGCCGTCTTCGCG
>SLMC01000056.1 GCA_007133745.1 Kiritimatiellia bacterium | reverse complement strand
TCAGGACGATCGAAGAATAACCCGAAAGGAGAACATGGATCATGCCTGGTTTATTATCTGTTCTGCAGAATGCCCGGATCGACTTGCCCATCGTGGAAGTCGCCGTTCTGGTGATGAGTCTGTCCTTTTTTCTCGTTTTCAAGATGACCCGCGTCGGCCTGATTGCCGCCTATCTCTTCACCTATCGATGGGGGCTGCTTTTTTTCACTCGACAAGCCAGTGATTTTCTTGTGTTTTATCTGTTGTTCGGATTTGCGGTCGGCCTGCTGACCATCATCGGCATGGTATGGTCTTCGTCCGCAAACTAGCGCTTGTCCGTATGAAGGGCCGGAAATGAGAGAAAACGTCAACTGGTCGAGAATAAGCGTTCGCTATGCCATGATCGGCGTGGCGGGAAGCGTCGCGATTATCGTCGGCACATACGCGATGGAGCTCTTTCAAATCCGCATCGATATCGACCCGGAAAACCTCGCGACGCGTATCGGTCAAACGAGCGAGTCTCTGGTCCGCGTGGTTCAGGAGCATCGTCCGACGGGACAGGATCTGCATTTCAGGAAGCACGATATGCCCGATGCGCCGCCGGATCGTGTTTCGCCCGCGAAGCCCGATCCGGCCCGTCCGCAGCCCGTTGCGCCGACCCGGCAATGGGGCGTCATCAAAAACCCGGGCACGCCCGTCTTCAATCGGGCGGGCAAGTACCTGCGCGCCATCGAAGCCGGCACGCTTGCCGATATTATCGATATTCGCGACACGCAGGAAGGGCAATTGGCCATTTGCACGTTGCTCTACCAGGGCCGCGAAGTGCCCGATGTTCTGGTGATGACACGGGATTTGGATTTGCGACGCGGGAGCCTGGACCGGGCCAATCCGCGCGAAAGGGATTTGCGCGTTCAGCATGCGCAACTCGGCGAACGGATCGCCGAACGGGAAAACGAGCTGGCCCGTCAGGCGAAGAGCGCCAATCCGCACGCCGCCCGCTATGAAAAAGCCCGGAACGCCTACCTCGAATTCGCTCGCAGGGCGGAAGATTTGCAAAAGAAAAGGGACGCCGCGTCCAGTGCCGACCGCATCAAGTATGCCGACCAATTGCGCATGATGCTGGGTGACGGCCAGAGCTTGCGGCGGGAATACGAGGCGTCCAAAAAAGAGTACGACAACTGGAACGCCGCCCGGGGCGGTCGAGTGGCGTTGCCTCACGACACCGAATTGGCCCGGCTACAGAGTCAACGCGACCGTATCGAAAATGAACTGAGGGCTTTGGGCCGACCATGAACGCGACATCGAGCCAACCGACCCGCCGTGCCAAGCTTTTGCGGAAGGATGCGATCATCCCTTGGTCGTGGATCGACAACATGACCCATGGCGTCGTCGCCGTGAACCGCAAGGGCGTCATCATCGCCAGCAACCGTCCTGCCCGGGCGCTCATCGGCTTGCGCAAGAGCCGCGGAGATGCGGACATCGCTCTGAAATCGGTCGTCAAGCTGCTGGACGGCGAAAGCCGAACGGAAATCAGGTTGCCGACCGCCCGTTCCTTTGCGCGATCGCCAGCGCCCCGTTTCTTCTACAAGTCGATGTTTCTCGGTTCGGTCGGCAACGAACGCGTGGTCAATGCGGCTTTTTCCCCGTTGCGCAACGCCAAGGGCGGTACGGACGGGGTTTTGATGGTGTTTCAGGATGTCAGCGACGATGCGGCGCGCGAATGTCTCCTGCAAAACAGAAAGGAAATGGAAGTCATTGGGGTCATGGCCCGAAATATCGCCGGCGATTTCGGACATTGGATCAGTGTCATTTCAGGCCATGCCGCCCGCATTTCCGAAAATCTGCTGCCCAATACGCGCGCCCATGAAGAGGCGCTCGGCATTCTGGCGGCATCGGAAAACGCCGGCGACATTGTCAAGCGTCTGATGGGCATGACCACCGCGACCGCTCAGAATCGCGAGGTTAAAATAGAAAGCGTCAATTTGGGCGAGATTGTCGGCAATGCCATCACGTTGTGCCGCGACATGCGGCCCGCGACCGATGTGAGCTTCAACATACGGAACTTGAACCTTATGACCTTTGCCGTCAAGGCCGACGCCGCGCTGTTGCTCGATTGTCTCACGCACATTTTCACCAGCTCGACGGAGGCCATGCCGCGCGGCGGGAAAATCACGCTCGGCGCCGGCAAGAGCCGCGACAAGAAACAGCAGCGCGTCATTCTGCGCATACGGGACCAGAGCGACGGCTTGCATCTTCCCCATGGCGATACCCTCGCCGCCATTCAGGCGGATGCCGGAAGCTGGGGCGGCGAGATTCAGGTTCAGAAACGGCCCGGCAAGGGGATAGCCTATCGCCTGTTCATACCTCTGGCCGAATCCGTTGACGACGAAGAGCAACCGGCCGCGCCCAAGCGCCCGCTTTCGGGCGGGACAGTTCTTCTGGCGGACGATGACGAGTCCGCTCGCAAAGAACTGCGCGCCGCTTTGGCCGAAGAGGGGTATTCCGTGCTTGCGGCCCGAGACGGAAACGAGTGCCTCGACCTCTATAAAAGGCATTTCAAGAAAATCAACCTGATTGTCGTCGATTTTATGATGCCCGGACAGGACGCCCGTCAGCTTTTGCGCGCCATTCTGGCTCTCGATCCCACCGCCTCGATTATCGTGATGTCAGGGTTTTCCAGAGACTATGTGCGCGGTCAAATCGAGCAAGGCGCATGGGGATTCATGCAAAAGCCCATAGAAACCAGATCTTTGCTGGATTTGGCGAAGCAGATGCTGGCCCGCAAAACGCAGCATGAGAGCGCATCCCGCAAACGGTTGCTTCGCGAAGGCGAAACTCAAAGTCGGACAGGTTGATTATGGCCGATGTCGAACTTACGTGTCCTGTGTGCGACAAGAGCATTATCGTATCGGAATATGCCGATCCCGATGCCGTATCCTGCAGCACATGCGGCGAAAAACTAGTTATGCCCGCTCGCGCGCAAACGCAAACCAAGCGCGGCCTTCATATGGCTTCGGCCCGAAAGCCCGAGCCCGAGTCCGAGCCGTCGGGAGACGAGAGCGAAACCGGTCAGGAATGGCGTTTCAATACGCAAACCCGCAGTAAAGCCGTGCCGCGCGAGAAATACCGGGTCGGACCCGCCGTGAGGAGTTGGCTGATCTTTTCGGCGCTGGCCTGCGCCATGTATTTCATCCGCTACCGGGGTCTGCTGCCTGTTTTGTACGAATCGCATTTCAAGACCGGCGCGCCGTTTATTTATCTGGCGTTTCACATTCTGATCACCTTGAAAGCGTTCAAGGACTCGGTATTCAACGGGATTCTGTGCTTTCTGCTGCCGCCCTACGCCTTGTACTACCTGTTTCTGGTGTGCGACGACTTCTATCTGCGTGCCGTCTTCGGAGGCGTGCTGGTGGGTATCGGCGTAGAGTCCTTCCTTTTTTTCCAGTCCATGGTATTGAAGTTTTTCGATGCCGCGCACAGTTTCATCCAGGGCGGCGCCCTGCGGTAGCGCTCTGTCCAGGCCGCCCGCAAGCCAAGTGTGGGGGGTGTGGGTGTGGGAGTGTGTGGGGAAAGCGAGAACTGGACAGGCAGGGTTGATCGTTCTCATCCTCGCAAACTCACGCACCCACGCACTCACAAACCATCATGCGGAAACGCTTCGACCCAGGCCACAATGCGGTCGGCCACTTCGTCCTTGCTCATGAGGGGCAACGCTTGAAATGCGCCGTCCGCCGAAAAGAAACTAACTTGATTCGTGTCCGCCTCGAAGCCGGCATCGGCCCGACTGACATCGTTCATGACAATCAGGTCCAGTTGTTTCGCAGCCAGTTTGGCGCGGGCATGCCGCTCGGCATCGTCGGTTTCCGCCGCAAACCCCACGAAACAGCGCGAGCCCTTGTCGGCTGCCAGGCGCGACAAAATGTCCGGCGTGCGCTCCAGCGGCAGCATAGACGGCATGCCCTCCTTTTTCAGCTTGCTCGAACTGATGGACGCCGGACGCCAGTCGGCCACGGCCGCCACCATGATCAAGACCTGACACCACGCCAAACCCTCTTGTGTCGCTGCCAGCATCTCCTCCGCGCTTGTCACCCGCGAGACCGACGCGCCGGTTGGCGGAGGCAGCGTTACCGGCCCCGAAACCAGCCGTACGGCATGCCCGCGCGCCAGCGCCTGGCGCGCCACGGCGTAGCCCATCTTTCCCGAGGATCGGTTGGACAGATAGCGCACCGGATCCATGAACTCGCGTGTCGGACCGGCCGTGACCAGAATATTCATGGAAACTCCCTTGTAAAACCAGCTTTCTGCCGAAACTGATAGCAGTCTTGTACAAGGCGGGCTGTCGCCCGCAACCCAAGTGTGTGGGTATGTGGGTTTGGGGGTGTGTGAGTTTTCACCCACACACTCACATACTCACGCACTCACACACATTTACGCCTCACAAGTTTTTTATGCAATATCCAGGAAAAAACTTGCATGTCTTCCGCAGAATTGTCACGGTCCAACCATGACATTTCCGCCCGACACCCATCTGCACACGCCGTTATGCAACCATGCGGTCGGCGAACCGATCGAGTACGCGCGTTGCGCCCGAAGCAAAGGGCTGACCGAGATGTGCTTTACCGATCACGTGCCCGCGCCCGACGGATACGATGCCGAAAGCCGCATGCGGCTGGAGCAGTTTCCCGAATACCGCGACATGGTCGAGGAGGCATCCCGGGAAAAAGGGATTTTCGCAGGCTTCGGCATCGAAGCCGATTACTACCCCGGCTGTCAATCCTTTCTTGATCCCTGGCTTGACCGGCAGGGCTTCGACGTCGTTCTGGGCTCGGTCCATGTCATCGGAGACTGGGGGTTTGACAATCCCATCTATATGAAGCGCTGGCGGGAATCCGACTTGGTAGCGGTTTGGAGCCGGTATTTTCAGCTTCTTGCCGACTTGGCCGATACCCGGCTTTACGATGTTGTCGGTCATTTGGATCTTCCAAAAAAATTCGGGTATCGCATTCCCGATCCTGTGCTCAAGGAACTGGCCCAGCCGGCGCTGGACAAGATTGCCGACGCAAACATGGCTATCGAACTCAATACGGCCGGGCTCAGAAAGCCATCTCGCGAAATCTATCCCTCGCGACTGCTGCTCGAACTGGCGCATGATCGCGACATTCCCGTTGCGTTCGGGTCCGATGCCCATACGCCCGACGAGGTCGGCGCCGACTTCGACCAAGCCGTCGCTCTGGCCCGCGCCGTCGGCTATACGCGCGCCGCCCGATACCGGCAACGCCACCGGACGCTCCTGCCGCTTTAGCGCATCAGAAAAGAATGGTGCACCCTTCCAGAGCCGCTTTCACGCGCTCTTTTTCTTCGGGCGGCAAGGGATTGCGTTCCAGTCTCAGCCGTGTCAGGTTGCGCAGGCCGCTCAGGTCGGACGGCAGGGCCTTCAGGCGGTTGCCCTGAACGTCAAGATGGCGAAGATTCGTCAGGCGGGTCAGGCTGTCCGGCAGGGCCGTCAGTTGGTTTTCGGACAAATCCATATCGGTCAGCGCCGAAAGCTCGCCCAGCGTATCGGGCACAGACTCGATCTTGTTGTTCGCCAGATACAGCCGTTCCAGTCCGGAAAGCGCTCCGATGGCTGCCGGTATCCGCGTGAGCGCGTTACCCGACAGCCGCAGCCATTTCATGTCGCGCAGTCCCTTGACATTGTCAGGCAAGGCCGCAAGGCGATTCCGGTCCAGATTCAAGTATTCCAAACGGGTTAGATCCGACAAAGCCGCAGGCCATTCGGCTAGGGCATTATCGTTGAGCCAAAGCCGCCGTAAAGCTGCCAGCCGCCCGAACTCGTCCGGAAGCCCGGTTAATCCGCATTGTCCCATGTCCAGCCATATGAGGCCGGTAAGGTCGCCAATATCCGGCGGCAGCGTTCCCATAGGATTTTTTCTCAGACTTAACTTTACCAAACCGGGAAATCGGGCGAGCGTTTCCGGATAGCGGGTTAGACCCCGATCGTAAAGATGAACATATTGAACCGCATCGGGCTTTGCCAATGCGGCATCCATGTCCGTATGTTTTTTCAGGGTTTCCGGCCGTTGCCAGGGAAAACACCCGGCAACAAGCAAAGAAAGAGCCGTTGCGGCCATAAATTTTTTCATAGGAAAACTCCTTGCATTAAATTTGTTTTTATGTAGCATATCGGTTTGACAAGGGATGGTGTCGCCATAAAAACAATACATTAACCTTGCCTCCCGGCAAAATCAACTCTAATAGGATGGACATTATGAAAAATAACTCCGCGATGGCAACGCTCGTATTTTCTTTCTGTCTGGCTGTTACGGGATCTGCTCTGCTCGCCTCGCCCATCGGCAACATCAGCGCCGGCCGCAAATACTATGTTGCCGCGCGCGATCTCGATCAATGGAGCGCCGGCGCGTATGTCAAAAGCGGCAAGCGTGAAATCAGGCAAGGCGATATCGACTCGACAAAAGCCATCATGTATGTCGGATACGATTTTTTCCCCTGGGTCACTACTTTCGTGAAAGGCGGCATGAACAATACCACGATCGACTCCATCGTCCCGGCTCAGGACGACGACTACAACATGGAACTCGGATTCGGCATGCGGTTCAACGTTTTCCACCACGAAATACTCGATCCGACCCTTATCGAAGACCGGATTATGGTCAATGCTTCCTGGGAATTCTCGTCCACACAGGCTCGCCGCGGGTTCCAGGATCAGGACTTCCGCGAACTTCAGGCGTCCGCGACGCTCAGCATCGTCAACGATGTGGCCGGCAGCAAACTCTTTCTTCCGCACAGCATCGGACTTTTCTTCGGTCCGACCTATTCCATGGTCGATTCCAGCGGCGCCAATACGAGAAGCGAGGTTGGGCTTGTCGCCGGTCTTGAAGTGTTCTATACCAAACGCGTCTCGTTCCATTTTAGCATGGAACAAATAGGCAGTGGTTCGTCGTCCGGTCTGGTCGGCGTTCACGTTTGCCTCTAATACCGAAAAATCCAATTTCCATGTTGACAAAATTTTGTCAAGCCGTATTATCTACTTAATCTGTGGTAATAGTGGGTGATGTAATGATGAAGATATCGACTAAAGGGCGCTATGCGGTCAGGTTCCTTATGGAACTGGCGGCGCGCAAGTCGTCGGTTCCTGTCGCCTTGGGCGAAGTGGCGCGACGTCAGAACATATCGGAAAAATATCTTTGGCATGTGGTCACCCCTTTAAAAAAGGCCCGTTTGCTGAATGCGGTTTCCGGGCCGCGCGGCGGGTATTCGCTGGCTCGGCCAGCCGCTAGCATTACGTTGCGAGACATACTGGTCGCTGTTGAGGATGGCGACTCGCTTGTGGAATGCCTGGTTAATACGGGGCTCTGTTCCCGTAGCGCAACCTGTGCCGCACGCGAGGTGTGGCGCGATTTGGACAGGAAGATCGGAGCCATAACACAATCCGTTACTCTGGAGGACATGGAGAAAAAACAGCAGGACTTGAAGTCGGTCGAAGCGTTGGAATACGTCATATAAATCAGGAAAGGAAAACCGCTCATGACAGGAAAATCTTCGTTGAACACACTTTCTTTGCATGCCGGGCAGCAG
>SLMC01000446.1 GCA_007133745.1 Kiritimatiellia bacterium | reverse complement strand
TTTCTGGGGATCGCCTGGATGACCCTCTCTTACGAGATATTTGCGAGCCGGGATATGGGGTTGGTAGCCTTAAGAATGCACGAGTTTTACAAGCTGTACAACGTATATTTCTTTTTTTGCATCGCTTCTCTGCTGCTTGTCAAGGGAGAAGGAAGCGCGGAAATCAGGAACCGGATCACCCTGTTTAGCGGCGCGCTCGCGATGGGACTGTTTCTTACCCTGGCTTGGTTCCTTTGTGTGATTAAAACCCAAAGGGAGGGCTACTTTCCTGTCTTCCGGGAGATATCCATGTATCTGGATAGCGCGAAAACCATGCGTGTTGTCGGCTGGCATGTGATACCCGTCATGGGTGCCGTGGCATTTCATGCCGACAATTACCAAAGAGCTGCGTCGGTTTGCCGCAGGCGAAGCCCGCGCTAATGCCTGGTCGGCAAGGCGGTAGCCAATGGCGTCAGGGCGCGAGTTTGGGCAATGAACAGAAAGGCGTCGTAGCGTTCCGGAAGCAGGGTGGGCACATATTGACCGGGCGATTCCGGTTCCGGCCGGTACACGACTCCGATCGCGCGGTGACCGCGCGGGGCGCGCAGGGCTGCGGCGCGTGTTGCCGGGTCGAACAGGAACAGGGCGGTCGCCATCTCCAGTCGATTCATCCAGTCTTCATAGCTGTCCGCATGCGCGGGCGGAACGGACATGCGTTCGCGCGGTCCGCCCCATTGGCGCCCGGCCTTGACCGTGCCGCGATGAGTGCCGAATCCCAGGATGGCGACGCGCTCGCGACCCTGCCGTTGGCGGGCGATTTGTCCGATGTTGCGCCTGCCCTGTTGGGCCATGGGCGTGGCTCGGGCATCGCCCACATGCGTATTGTGCGCCCAGACAATGCCGCGCGCGTCCTCGCCGTAGAATTCCAGAATCCGTTCGACAGCCGCGTAGAAGTGATCCGCTCGTTCGTTCCAGGAATCAGGCCCGCGTTGCGTCATGGCTCGAAAATGGCGTTCCGCAGCCTTGACGGCCAGCGCGCTTTGCTCGATATGGAAAAACGCGTATCGGCAGGGCGCGCGTAGCGCGTCCGCATGCGCCTGGATCAGGCGCCAAACAGTACGCGCGTTGTCCTCGAGCGACCGATCGCCGGCGGCCAGCGCTCGCGCATAGCGGTTGGGTTCGCCGCGAAACGTCTCGAACGGAAGATAGGCTGTTCGGACCGTTTCGGCCAGATTCGGATCGAGCGCGGCCAAGCCCTGCACGACCTTGTCGCGCGCTTCGTCCTTGCCGTAAACATCCATACCGTAGAAACCGACACGCTCATCCATGGGTCTGTCGCGATTATAGGCGCGCAGCCATTCGATCAGCGCGCGGGTTTCCTCGTTGGCCCACATCCAGACGGGCCAGCGATTGAAGCCGCTCATGATGTCCCGGGCGCTTGCCCCGGCGGCCGGCAACTGCTTGACATAACGGTTCAATTGATGGCAGGTCGCCCAGTCGCCCTCGACAGCGATGAACTGAAACCCGTGCTCTTCGATCAGGCGTCGGCTGATTTCCGCGCGACGCGTGTAGAATTCGGCTGTGCCGTGCGATGCCTCGCCCAGTAGCGCCAAGCGCGCCCGGCCCAGCCGCTCGATCAGCGGGTCGAGACAGGCGTCGTCGGCAACCGGCCGTGCCAACGCGCGCAACGTCGCCAACGGCTCCGGTTCCGTAGCGACGGTTTTCGCCGGCGCCGGCACCGGCACGGATTGCGGACTAACCGCCGGTTCGCCGTCCGGCTGCTGACAGGACGCGACAAGCAGCGTAATGAAAAATGACGAACGTATGATGCAAGTAATGGATTTCATTGTGTTCTTCACAATGGCGTCTCTCCGCGACGATGTCAACCTCTTCTTCGTTGTTTCGGCGACGCGGAAGAAAAGAGTTGAAAAGAATTGGCGCAGCGGCTAGTGTGCCAACGATTATGCCCGATAGAAAGGAAGCCTGATGAAAGAAGATATGCCGACATGGCTGAGCGCGTTGAACGAACAGGTCGAAGAGATGCGGGGGTATCTTTGACGTCGCTTCCCGAGCCAAAGCGCTAGCCGATCTCGATGCGCGGGCCGGCGCACCCGATTTCTGGAACGATCCCGCCGTTGCCCGTTCGGTTCTTGACGAAGCCAATAAGCTGCGCGCGGTGGTGGTGCCGTTCAAGAAAGCGCATGACGCCGTCGAGGAGGCCGTCCTGCTTTTCGATTTGGCCGAAGCCGAGTCCGACGCGCAGGAAAAGCAACGGGCGCTGAAGGATGTGGCCGATCTTCTGGCCAAGGCCGAGAAGGCCGTGCACGCCTTGGAATTCCAAGCGCTGCTGTCCGAGCGGTTCGATGCCAACAATGTCTATCTTACGTTGCACGCCGGGGCGGGCGGGACGGAATCCTGCGATTGGGCCGCCATGCTTTTCCGCATGTACCGCCGCTATTGCGAGGATCACGATTTCGCGCTGGAAGTGCTCGAATATCAGCCGGGCGAAGAAGCCGGCTTGCGCAGCGTTTCGTTTCTGGTCTCCGGTCCCATGGCCTATGGCTATCTCAAGGCCGAACGCGGCGTGCATCGGCTGGTGCGCATCAGTCCCTTCGATTCGAACAAACGACGCCATACGTCGTTCGCGGCCATGGATGTCGTGGCCGAGCTGGACGAGGATGTCGAAGTGGAGATTCGGGACGAGGATTTGCGGGTGGACACCTACCGCTCCAGCGGGGCGGGCGGCCAGCATGTCAACACCACCGACTCCGCCATTCGCATTACCCATGCGCCGACCGGCATCGTGGTGGCCTGTCAGGCGGAGCGTTCGCAGCACAAGAACAGGTCCAAGGCCATGAGCATGCTGAAAGCCAAAATCTACGAATACAACATGGACCAAAAACGCAAGGATATGGAACGCTTTTACGGCAAGAAAGGCGAGATCGCCTGGGGCAGCCAGATCCGTTCGTACGTGTTGCAACCCTATACGATGGTCAAGGACCACCGCACCAAGGCGGAGACCTCGAACGTAACGGCTGTGCTTGACGGCGATTTGGACCTGTTCATCGAGGCCTGGCTGAAACAGCGCGCACTGAAAAACAGCGAGCAGGGGGCTGGTTGAACAGTGGAGCGTGGAAAGTAGAAAGTGGAGCGTGGAAAGTAGAAAGTGGAGCGTGGAAAGTAGAAAGTGGAAGGTTGGAATAATGACTGAAGGCCGAAACGCCGTCTCGTGTACGGGAAAAATGCAATGCATGCCCGGATGCAAAAACTGATTCGCTTGGTATCCGTCATTCCAGAATTCCAATGTTCCATCATTCGGCGTTCCTGTGGGATGGCTCTGATTTGCGTGTATGAGAGTGTGTGCGAGTAAGGGTTGTAGAAACAAGGATATGCCGTAATGTCTTTGAAAAGCATGACAGGGTTTGGGCGGGGGGAGCGAGCGGGGCAGGGGGTTCGGATCGAGGTCGAGGCCGGATCGGTGAACCGCAAGCAGTTCGACGCGCGCGTGGCGTTGCCGCGTTTCTTGCAGGCGCTGGAGCCGCGTCTGATCGCTTTGGCGCGCCAAAAGGTGTCGCGCGGCCAGTTGTCCGTTACGGTGCGGATCGCGGCGGCCGATGCCAAAGGCCACGCGTCAGGACTCCTTGACGAAACGCTTGCCGCCGAGCGTATTGACGAGTTGCGGCACGTGGCGAAGCGGTTGAAGCTGCCGGACGATTTGTCGGCATCGACGCTGGTCGCGTTGCGAGAGGCTGTGCAGCGGGATGTCGGCTCGCTTGATCCGGAGCTAATCGGTCCGCTTGTCGAGCAGGCTTTCGCGCAGGCTTTGGACAGTCTTGCCGCCATGCGGGTTGCCGAAGGCCGCGCTTTGGAAAAGACGATGGTGGCCTATCTGCGCGAATTGCGGACTGTAGCGTCCAAGATCAAGGCGCGCGCGCCGAAAGTCGTGGCGAAGTACCGGACGACGCTTCGTCAACGGCTCAAGTCGGCCGGGATCGACTGCGCGCCCATGGATCCCGTGCTGGCGCGCGAGGTAGCCGTTTTTGCCGACCGCGCCGACATTTCCGAAGAACTCGATCGCCTGGACAGTCATTTCCGGCAGTGGGAGACCTTGACGGCGTCCGACGAATCCCATGGCCGTTCCATGGATTTTCTATGCCAGGAAATCTTCCGGGAAATCAATACCGTCGGATCCAAGGCGAACGATGCGATGGTGACTCGGCTGGTTATTCAAGGCAAGGCGACGCTCGAGCGCATGAGAGAGCAGGTGCAGAATGTCGAATAGCAGACGTCCGCTTCTGATCGTGGTTTCCGCGCCGTCGGGCGCGGGCAAAACCACACTATGCGACCGGCTCCTGGCCGAGCGGGCGGATGTCGCGTATTCGATTTCATGTACAACCCGCGCGCCGCGCGGCGCGGAGCGCGACGGGGTCGATTATTTTTTTCTGACCGAGTCGGAGTTTGAAGACCGGGTCGCGCGCGGGCTGTTTCTGGAGCATGCCCGCGTGCATGGACATCGCTATGGGACGCAACGCGAAACGGTGGTGGCCGCTCTGAGCGGCGGACGCAGCGTGCTGATGGATATCGATGTTCAAGGTGCGGCCCAGATCCGCGCTGCCGTTCGGCGCGCCGATCCGGGCGATCCGATTCGCGACGGGTTTCTGGATGTGTTCATCGCGCCGCCGTCGCTGGAAATTTTACGGGAACGGCTCGAAAAACGCGGCGAGGACGCCCCCGACGTCATTGAGCGCCGAATTCGCAATGCTGAAGCGGAAATGGCGCGTCAATCCGAATTCGGACGCACGGTGGTCAATGACGATCTCGAGCAGGCTTACGTCCGGTTCCGGTCGGTAATTGAAGATGCCGAAATGCAACAAGCAAATCAGACAAAACAACGGCGGGGGCACGGAGACGGCGGATTTTTGAACAGAAGACAACGAAGATAATGAAGGTGGAACACTGTCATCCCATGGAATAATGGAATGAAGGAATGTTGGAACAATGATATCAAGCCGAAACGGCGCTTTCATCTGTCGGAAATTGAGCAACGCATTGCGCGACCGTCAAACGGAAGAAAAAGAAACGACCTCTGGCTGTCAATGATTTACAACATTCCACTTTTCCAATATTCCATGATTCCAGATGCTATGGGATGATACTGAATTGTTTTTTTCAATTCGCGTTTATTCGCGTGATTCGCGGGGAAAACGGGAGAGAGGGATCATGAAAATTTTCAGAAGACGCAAAGGCGTCAGGACGGACGACGAGATTCTGAGCGAGGATACGGCCATGGACAGCTCGTTGTTCGAGGGCGTAGGCGATTTGGGCATGTACGAAACCCGGAAAGTGATGGATCAGGCCCGCACCGCGGCCGAAGCCACGCTTAGCGACGCGGCCAAGGCCGATCTCCGCGACTTGACGGTGATGCGCAAGGGGCGCTGCCCGGAATGCGGCAGCCGAACCGAGTCGCTAGTGTTTTCCTCCGTGTGTCCGTCCTGCGGCTGGTTTCGGCGTTACCGGCCTGATTTCATGGCGTGCGTGGTGCATCAGAACGATGGCGAACCGATCCAGTGCGACAGCGTGTACAATGTGGCGGGTGGCTATGTCCTGTGCGTCAAAAAGGATGTGATCGTGTGCCAATTGGCCGGGAGCGCCGTGCGGCGCATCGATTTCACGATTGCCGAAGAGAAGCTTCGCGAAGCTCGGCAGCGGTTCGCCAAGGAAAATGCCGGACACTGTTCCTGGTGCGACAGTTTCATGGCCGAAGCGACGGAAGAAGGCGCGCCCATTTTGGAATACGTGGCGTTCGGGACGTTTCAGGAACGCTACTTATTTTGCCAGCGGAGTTGTCTGGCATCCTTCCGCAATCAGTACTCCGTGCGTGTGCACAGGAACTGCTATGAAACAGATTGCAATACCTGCCACGCCTGCACCAAGCGTTACGATACGGAAGGGTTTCACCGGGTGGTCCTCGCCGATTTCGACGATTGAACCTGAAAGCCGCAAAGAAGCGCAAAAAGCGCAAAAGGGGCTGAACAAAAGATTGTTTGCTTAATCACGCTGTCCTGCCGAAAAAACAAGATGTTGGAGGCGTGATTGTTTGTGAGTGTGTGAGTACGTGAGTGCGAGGGTGAAAACTCACACACTCCCAAACCCACATACCCACACACTTGGTTTGCGGGCGACAGCCCGCCTTGGAGGGGGCGTTTCCATGTCGAAACGATGTCTGGTGACGGGGATGGGAGCGGTCACGCCGGTCGGGCTGAATGTTCAGGATTTTTGGACGGCGTTGTGCGAGGGCCGGTCGGGCATTCGCCCTTTGACGGTGTTCGATACGGCCGGCTATGCCTATGCGCGCGGCGGCGAGATTGAACACGTTCCTTTACCCTCCGGCATTGGAACAGACCGCGACAGGCCGGATCGGGCCACGCTGTTCATGCTCGCGGCGGCCGAAGAGGCGGTGGCGCAGGCCGGCCTGAAAGCGCGTGGACTGGATCCCGCGGATGTGGCCGTGGTTTTGGCCACCAATTTCGGAGGCATCGAACGCGGCGAAGCGCTGCTGGCTCGGGAGGGATGCGATTCCGCTGCCGACGCGGTTGCGTTTCGGGAATATGGGTTCATGCGCTGCGCCGATCTTGCGGCCGACCGGTTTGGATTTGCGGGGCCGCGTGTCGTGTTGTCGCTGTCCTGCAGTTCCGGTTGCGCCGCGCTTGGGTACGGCATGAATTTGATTCGGGCCGGTCGCGCCAAGGCGGTTCTGATCGGCGGTTACGATGCGTTGACTCCGTACTGCTGGAGCGGGCTGAGCGCCTTGCGGACGATGACCAAGAGCGAGCTGCGTCCATTCGACAAAAGGCGGGATGGCACGCTTTTCAGCGAGGGCGCGGGCGCGATTCTGCTGGAAGAGCGCGACAGCGCCTTGGCGTGCGGAGCGCTTCCGTTTGCGGAGGCGGCCGGGTACGGGTGCAACAACAATGCCCATCACATGACCGCGCCCGCCCCTGACGGAGCCGGTTCCGCCGAGGTTATGGCCATGGCCTTGGCGGATGCCGGGCTGACGCCCGAAACGGTCGATCATGTCAATGCGCACGGGACGGGCACCCGGCACAACGATTCGACGGAAACACAGGCCATCAAAACCGTGCTGGGTCCGCGTGCGCGAGAGATTCCCGTGACGGCCAACAAGTCGGTGATCGGCCACATGATGGGCGCGGCCGGAAGCGTGGAGTGCATAGCCGCTGTCATGACGATCCGGGACGGTGTAATCCCGCCGACCATCAACTATGGCGAGCCCGATCCCGAGTGCGATCTGGATTGCGTACCCAACGTTCAGCGCCGTCATCCGGTCCATGTCGCGCTCACGAATTCGGCTGGAATCGGCGGATGCAACGCGGCTGCGGTCTTTGTTAGGACTTAAACAGTATCCGACGCTTAAGAAAACGGTTGTTTTGCGAAAAAAACGAAGTCCGCAGATGCGGATGTGGGTGGGCAAGTACGAGGTCACAAACGGCGAGTACCGGAAGAAGGAGCCCGGCCATGATTCGAAAAGCCATGAAAACCACAGCCTCAACGGCGACCGCCAGCCGGTGGTGTATGTGAACTTCAACGACGCCAAGACCTATGTGGAATGGCTGACGCAGCAGGATCGAGCAGTGCTGGGTGGAGCGCGGTA
>SLMC01000291.1 GCA_007133745.1 Kiritimatiellia bacterium | reverse complement strand
TTCCCATGGGCTGTCCTGCGTGCGCAGACGATGCTCCATGCCCGGAATGCATACGGCAACATCGCCGGCGCGCAGGATGCGGTCTTCACGATCGATCCGCACGGTTCTGCTACCCGCGATGCCCCAGAATATCTGGATGAAATGCTTGGGTTGACTGTCTTCCTTATGCGTTGCGGACAAGCGGTAATGCCCCACGCTGCGCGCACCGAGCGGAATCCCCGGCGCCGGCGTCGCACGCGGCCGAAACGTCAATTCCCTGAAAAAATCGTTGCTATCGGATGTCATCACAAAAGTCCAGAAAATGCTACGTATTGCATATTGCTTTCAATACGGTATTGCATGTTATGTTAATTGTATCAAGGGCAAAAAGTAAGAAAAAGTTAAGGGAGGGCTAAGTAATGAGCGAATCGGTGCAGCATCCTAAAGTCGTGGTGATCGGGGCGGGAAGTCTTTTTTTCGGGCGGCAGTCGATTTGGCAGATGGTTCATTCGCCGATGCTTAACGGGGGAACGCTGGGTTTGGTGGATACGGACGAGGCGCGACTCGAAAAGATGGCGGCGCTGGCTCGCATGGCGGCGGCGGAGCAGGGGGGCGCCTTGAAGATCGAGGCGAGCGCCGATCGGACGCGAGTGCTGCCGGGAGCCGATTACGTGGTGTTGAGTTTCGCGGATCGGTCCGTGAAGTTTCGCGGGATCGACTGCGAGGTGGCGTTGAAGTACGGGGTCAGAATGTGTTCGGGCGATACGATCGGGCCGGGCGGGATATTCCGAACGCTGCGCGAGTTCCCCGTAATCATGGACTGCGTGAAGGATATTCGTTCGCTGTGTCCGAAGGCATGGGTGATCAACTACATCAATCCGACGGCAGCGAACGGGATCGGTCTGATGCGCTATGCGCCGGACGTGCGCAGTTTCGCGCTGTGCGACGGATTGCATATGCCGCGGGTCAAACGCATGTACGCCAAGCGGGCCGGCATTATTGCCGACGATGCGGAGTACACCGAGGCTGTCGAGCGCAAGTTCGATCTGCGGATTGCCGGGGTGAACCATTTTACGTGGATGCTCAAGGCCGAGTACGACGGCAAGGATGTGATGCCGCGCATTGCCGAGCATCTTCGGCGGCAGGCGGCGACGGAGACCGACGGTGGCGACCTGGGCGCCAAGGGCAAGTTCAACGACAGCATTGGCTATGCCTTGTACGAAGCGTTCGGACGCGTGCCCACGTGCGTCGGGCACACGAAAGAATATGTGCGTTTCTGGCAGGGGCTGGGCAAGACGGCGGAACCGATTCCGCCGCTTTCGATATGGGAGACGGATGTGCGCTACAAGCGGCATGCCGATATGTGGGCGGAGGTTGACGACTTCGTTTCGGGCCGCCGCCCGATGTCGGAGTTCATGACAGTGCACGGGCCCGATCATGCGACCGACGTGATCGAAAACATGGTTGGACGACTGGGCAAACCGTTTTATATCAACACCCCGAACAGGGGCGCGGTTTCCAATATGGCGGACGACGCCTTTTTGGAGCTGTGCTGCGATTTTACGGACGCCGGACCCGTGCCGCGACCGGCGGGCGACTTCCCGCGCGGGCTCCGGGCCATGCAGGAACAGGTTCTCGATACGCACGAGCTGACGGCCGAAGCTGCAGTGACTTGCGACCGGGCCATTTTGCGTCGCGCCATGCTGACCGATCCGCTCGTGTCGTCGCTGGCCGATACCGACGCCATGATCGACGCCCTGCTGGAGGCGGAAAAGGACGCGCTGCCGGATGGGTGGCGGTAGCCGGGGCATTCATTCCCCGAACAAATCGAGTTGGCGGGTGTCCTTTTTTGACGCGCGCCGTTTTTTGGCGATCTTGGGCTGGCCCATGTCGCTGAGTTCGCCTTCTTCGAGGTTGAGCAGGATGTCCTTGGCTCGGTCGACAACCTCGGCCGGCATGCCGGCCAGACGCGCGACCTGGATGCCGTAGCTTTTGTCCGAGCCGCCGGGCGCGATTTTGCGCAGAAACGCTATGCGGTCGTTGTCTTCGCGCACAAGCACATTGTAGTTCTTGACGCCGGGCAGGGTCAGAGCCATATCGGTCAGTTCATGGTAATGGGTGGCGAAGAGGGTTTTGGCTTTGACCTCGCGATTGTTGTGCAGGTATTCGGCAACGGCCCAGGCGATGCTGATGCCGTCGAACGTGCTGGTGCCGCGCCCGATTTCGTCGAGCACAATCAGACTGCGCGGCGTGGCGTTGTTGAGGATGTTGGCGGTCTCCTGCATTTCGACCATGAAGGTGCTGCGCCCGCGCGCCAGATCGTCGCTGGCCCCGATCCGCGTGAAGATACGGTCGACAACCCCGCATTGCATGGCGTCCACCGGTACGAACGAACCCATCTGCGCCATGACGACCAGAATGGCGATCTGGCGGATGTACGTGGACTTGCCCGCCATGTTCGGGCCGGTAATGATGATCATCTGGTTGCGGGTCCCGTCCAGCAGGGCGTCATTGGGAACAAAGCGTTCCGCATCGGGCATTTGCTCGACCACCGGATGCCGGCCGCCTTGAATAGAGAGGGTCTCGCCGTCGTTCAACTCGGGACGAACATATCCGGCTGCCAGCGCGCGGTCGGCCAGTGCGGCGAGCACGTCCAGTTCGGCCAGCGCGCTCGCGATATCCTGAACGACCGCCGTACGCGCGGCCACGTGGTCGCGAACTTCGATAAAAAGTTCGTATTCCAGTTGGCTGGCGCGTTCCTGGGCGCCGACAATTTTGTTTTCGTATTCCTTGAGTTCGGGGGTGATGAAGCGTTCGGCATTGACCAGGGTCTGTTTGCGGATGTAGTCGTCGGGCACACGATCAAGCTGCCCTTTCGAGATTTCGATGTAATAGCCGAACACCTTGTTATGACGGACTTTAATGGTGCGGATGCCGGTTCGGGTTTGTTCCCTGGCCTGATATTCGGCGAGCCATTGACGGCCTTCGGTAGCCAGGCGGCGCAATTCGTCGAGTTCCTCGTGGTAGCCGGGCCGGATGAGCCCGCCATCCTTGAGCGTCGGCGGCGGTTCGGGCACGATGGCGCGTTCGATCAGGTCGGTCACGTCGGGCTGCGGCACGAGGCGGGTGTCGAGGTGCGCGATGCGTTCGGCGTCGAGCGCGGCGATTTTGTCTTTGATGTCCGGAACGGCGGCCAGCGATTGACCGATCGCCAGCACGTCGCGCGCATTGCCGCCGCCGGCCGCGATGCGCGTGGCCAGGCGTTCCAAATCCCGAACATTGACGAGCGCGGCGCGCGTGTCGGTCAGCGTCGCGCGGTTGCCGAAAAAGGCGGCCACCGCATCTTGCCGTTTGCGGATGGGCTCGACTTGCGCCAGCGGACGGACGATCCAGTCGCGCAGCAGGCGACTGCCCATCGCGGTTTTCGCCACATTCAAAATGCCGAACAGACTCAGTCCGCTCTCGCGGCCCGGCATGGGAATCAGATCGAGATGGGCGCAGGTGGCGCCGTCCATGAACAGAGCGTCGCCGCTGTGTCGCACGCGAAAGGCGCGGATGTGACCGACTTCGCGTCTGAGCGTGTCGCGTACGTAGTGCAAAATGGCGGCGGCCGGCCCGATCAGTTCGGGGGCCTGCTCGCAACCGAATCCTTCGAGCGAATGGATGCCGAAATGGCGGGTCAGTGTTTCGCGGGCCATGTCGGATTCGAATGTCCAGTCTTCGCCTTGGGTCGGGGCGGACTGGTTGGCGTCGGTCAAGGCGGTCTTGAGTTCCGGCAGGTTCGCCTGTCCGGCGGGCACGAGGCATTCCTTTGGCGCGACCCGCCGCAGCCCGTCGGCCAGCGCGACGGCGCCGGTCAGCGTTTCGCCTTCGAACAGACCGGTGGACAGATCCAGAAACACCAGTCCGAATCGGCCGTTGCGCTCGGCGACGGCGGCCAGGAAATTGTGGTGATCGGAGGAGAGAATGGCGTCCTCGAGAACGGTGCCCGGCGTAACAATGCGCGTGATTTCGCGGCGCACGATGCCGGGCGAGGCGCCCGGTTCCTCGACCTGGTCGCAAATGGCCACTTTCTTGCCGGCTCGGATCATCTTGGCCAGATAGCCTTCCACGGAATGGGCGGGGACGCCGCACATGGGGACTTCGTTGCGGCGGGTCAGCGCGATATCAAGAATGCCCGAGGCGACGCGGGCGTCGTCGAAGAACATCTCGTAGAAATCGCCCAGCCGGAAGAACAGAACGACCTCAGGGTCGTTTTCTTCCTTGAGACGGCGATATTGTCGCATCATGGGCGTCAAGGTGTCGGACATGGATCGGACTCCGTATTTCGGGCCGCGGTTAAGCGCTCTCTCCTGTGGGGACAATGAAAGAGCGTTGTAGCGGGTCGTTTGCAATAGATCAACTCTATTTCTTTTCATTCAGGCTGACGATCCATGCAGCAACACCCGTTGTCATCGCATGGAACAATGGAATGATGGAAGGCTGGAATAATGACAGAAGGTCAAAATGGATGTCTCGCGCTCGGGAAAAACTGAGATTGGGACTCATGAAGTCTGTTGCGAATGCGCTTGACCCCACATTCGTCACCCTATTCGTCTGAATTATTCGTGATTGGATCTGCCTTGATTCGGCAGTTCAGGGTTCTTTTTTGCCGCAAGTACGTGCGTTTTATGTGCGTTTGATGTGCATAAAATGTTCGGGCTGCCGAATTTAGCCGATTGGGTGACAACAAGGTTTTATTCATATCTTGTTGACTGTCATTGTCTTAAGTCTTCGTTGCGTTTCTTGGCACAGACCTTGCATATAGTGGTTTGTCGCGACGGTAATCATGAAAAAGATAAACTGAACCAACTCAAAGGAGGATGCGATGAACGGTATGAAACGGACGATTGCAAAAACGGTGATGGTGGCGTTTACGGTGGGCGGACAAATCTTGAGCGAGGCTTGGGGGGCGGGGACGCTGGCGCCGGTCGGAGGGGGAACGCCAGCGGATATTCTGGACCATCATGTGGATGTGACGCTGGTCAACGGGTTCGCCCGCACGGAAGTGCATCAGCGGTTTCTCAATGCGACACCATCGGCGATGGACGCCATTTACAGTTTCCCGGCGCCGGTTTCGGCCAGCGTGTCGGAGGTTTCCATCAGTCATGGCGAAATCGCAATGAACGGCGAAGTGGTATCGAAAGAAGACGCCGACCGCATTTATGGCGAAGAAAAGGCGGCCGGCAACAAGGCGGGCAAGGCCGAAAAAAACGGCTATCAGGACTACAAGTTCTTTGTCGCCAACATTGCGCCAGGGGAAGAGGTCGCGGTCCGCTTCGTCTATTACCAGCCGCTCGACATCGATTCCGGCGTGGCGCGCTACCATTATCCCCTGGAGGAAGGCAACACGGACGATGCCGCGCGTGGGTTCTGGACGGGGAACGACATAGTCAGCGGCGTCATCGGCGTGACCGTTACCGTAAAATCGGGCTGGCCGATCTCGGCGGCACGTTCGCCAGGCCGTCGGCCGGTCGAGATTGAAGAGCGTCTTGACGAGGGCTACCACCGTTCGCGTTACGAGGAAACCGGCGGCAAGCTCGATCGCGATTTCGTCTTCTACTATCGGTTGGTCGAAGATTTGCCCGGTCGAATCGAACTGATCGCCAATCGTCCCGATGCCGACAAGGCGGGTACCTTTATGATGACGTTGACTCCGGGGCTCGATCTCAAGCCGTTGGAAAGCGGCGCCGACTATCTGTTCGTGCTGGACGTGTCCGGCAGCATGTCCGGCGGCAAGCTGGCCACCTTGGCGAACGGTGTCGGCAAGGCGCTGGGCGAGCTTCGGCCCGAAGACCGGTTCCGGATCGTGACCTTCTCGCACGAGGCCAGGGATTTCACCGGGGGCTGGATATCGGCGACGCCGGCCAACGCCCGGAAATGGATCGAGCAGGTCAAAACCATGCGGGCAGGCGGCGGCACCAACATCTATGCCGGACTGAAAACGGGTTTTCGCTCGCTTGATCGGGATCGCGTGGTCAGCGTCATTCTCGTTACCGACGGGGTCACCAATATCGGCGAACTCAGTCCAAAGGCGTTCCATAAGCTCGTCAAGAGCCATGACATTCGCATCTTCGGCTTTCTGATGGGCAACAGCGCCAACTGGCCGCTCATGCGCATGATCTGCGACGCATCGGGCGGATATTATTCGGTCGTTTCCAACGACGACGACATTGTCGGAGAAATAATCAAGGCCAAAAGCAAGATCACTCACGAGGCGCTGCGTGACGCGACCCTGACGATCAGCGGCGTGAACATACTGGATCTTGCCGGTGCGGCGACGCCCGGCCGGGTCTATCGCGGACAGCAACTGACGGTCTTTGGCCGGTACGATGGCGGCGGTCGGGCAACCGTTACGCTTGAGGCCCGGTTAAGCGGCGAATCCAAAACCTATGTCGCCGAATTCGATTTCCCGAACCAGGTCAACGACAACCCGGAAATCGACCGGTTGTACGCGGTCGCCAAAGTAGAGGAAATCGAACAATTGGCGAAGCTTGGCGTCTTCGACAACAAGGAAGCCGCCTCCGCCATTCTCGATGTGGGACTGCGCTATCAAATTGTCACCGATGAAACGTCGATGATTATCCTCGATGACGATGCGTTTCGGCGCCATGGCGTTGCCCGGCGCAATCAGGCGCGCGCGGCCGTCGAGCGGCAGGCGCGGGCGGAGCGCATGGCCGCGCCCGTTGCCCGCAATTATCGGGTCGACACTCAGCAGCCTGCCTTCCGGCATTCAGCGCCGTCGCTGGGTGGCGGCGGAGCCTTCGATCCGATCGGCGGAATCGCGACACTGCTGGCTTTGAGCGGAATGGCCTGGGCAGCCCGGAAACGATCGCAGAACAATTAGATACCCTTGTGAAACCACTGAACCTATATTCAATCTGTTCGGCCCCGGTCGCCCTTGTGGCGACCGGGGTCTTGGCCGCACTGGCTGCGGCGCTGCCTGGCGCGGCGTCCATGCTCCAGTTCGACCGCGCGGCCATTCTGGGACACGCGCAATGGTGGCGGCTGTTCACAGGTCATTTCTGTCACTGGGATATCAACCATCTGATCTGGGATGTGGCGGTATTCGCCGTGGCCGGGATGCTTGTCGCGCGGGAATCGAAGGCGCGGTTCGCCGCATGCGTTTTCGTCACGGCAGGGGTCAGTTCGGCGCTGCTGCTCGCGGCACGTCCTGAACTGGACGTCTATCGCGGCCTTTCCGGCATCGATTGCGCACTGGTTATGGCGACGGCGGTCACGCTCTTTCTGCGCGCCGACTCCAGCGTCGGGCAAAAAGCGGGCGCGCTGACCCTCATGCTGGCAGGCATAGCGAAAGTGGCCTTCGAGACCTTGCTGGACGACACGCTCTTCGTCAGGAATGCGAACTTCCTGCTTGTCCCCTCCGCCCACATTGTCGGCCTAGTCATCGGCGGCATTGCCGCTCTCGTGCACGCCATCCCGCAGAGGAATCATGAGCGCCTTAACCCGACTTTCCCCGTTCGCGGCATTAAACGCCGTTTTCTCACCATTTTCGATTAAAGGTCTGCCCCACATTTTTTAGTGCCTTAATCAAACCGTTCTGCTGTAAAAAACAAGAAAATTTAGCGAGGCATTTCACGGTAATCCAGGCCAAGAGGTCAGAGGACAGAGGTCGGAGGTCAGTTTCTTAATTTCTGAC
>SLMC01000345.1 GCA_007133745.1 Kiritimatiellia bacterium | reverse complement strand
GGCTATCAGGCCGAGCACGACCAGCAGACCCGCCATCCACAGTGCAACCGTCTTCATGGTATCCTCCTTGGGGCGTTCAGCCCCGGTTAGGTTTGACAAAAGCCCCCTGCCTGAAAACAAGAGGCACTCGAAGTTCGCGGCTTCGGCCCTGGCTCTCGATACGGGCGACAAGAACGCCTTCGGTTCCGGCGTTCAACAGCAACGGGATACGCAAACGATTGACACCGGCGATCAAATCTTCCTGCCATTCCAGCTCGGTCAAGCCGGGATGGCCCGCCACTTCCGCACCCGGCGGAAGCACAAGACGCAACGTCACGCCGGGCATATCGCCGACCGCATCCAGCGCCAGCGTCACGGTCTGCTCCGTTCGCGCCGCAACGCCATCGGCCAAGGGCGCCGACTGTTTTCGCCAAGGCCCCAACATCAACGACACACCCAAAACCGCGATCAGCCCGGCCGCAATCAAAAGCGGACGCAGCAGCGGCGCAGGTTCGATTACGGCAGGTTCATGCAATCGGCGGCGCAGCGACTCCGGAACGGGCGGAAGCGGCTCGGACGCCAAACGCATACGCAGGCATGCGGTATCGGCGACAAAAGCCCGGCATGCGGGACACGCGGCCAAATGGGCGCGAACGCTGTCCGCCCGAGCCGCATTCAGGCGACCTGCGTCCAGATCGTCAAGATCCTTTTGTACAGCAAGGCAATCCATGATTGTTTCCCCCTCTAATAAGCTTAACACGCAAGAAGGCCCGATCAGGTTCCATCCCCGACGATTTTTCTTACAGCGGTCCGCGCCCGATGCAGACGCGATTTCAGAGTGCCGGTCGGCACATTCAGGATATGGCTGATTTCTTCCAGCGTAAAGCCTTCGGCATCATGCATAAGCAACGGAACACGATGGGATTCCGGAAGCGTGTCGACAGCGTCGAGCATATCGGCAACGGCTGCGGACGCAAGCGCCGAACGCTCCGCGGCGTGGTCGGTGACGGCAAGCGCGTCGTCGGCATCGAGCGGCTCCGCCTCGTCCAGCACGCCGCGCCGACGCCATCGGTCCACATGCAGGCGGTACAGCGCTTTGGCCAGCCAGGGTCCAGGCGCATCCAGAGCCAGCACGGCGTCCCGGCGACGCCAGGCGCGGGCCAGCAACTCCTGAACCAGATCCTCGGCATCGGTCGGATCGCACTGAAGGCGCAACGCCAAACGCCACATCCGTTCCAAATGCGGCGCCACACAGCCCTCAAATGCTTCGGCGCCGGATCGGTTCCGCCAGAAAGACAGCATAGGGTTCATGGGATCATCCGACAAACGCGCGAGCGTTCTGGAACATTCTCAGCCACGGCCCGGAATCCTCCTGGAACATGGTTTCAGAGGGACGCCAGGACATTTGGACGGAACGAAAGACCCGTTCGGGGTGCGGCATCATGACGGTCACGCGCCCGTCCGGCGTCGTCAACCCGGTCAGCCCGTCCGCCGACCCGTTGGGATTGAGGGGATAGCGTTCGGTCGGGCGCCCGCTGTTGTCCACATACCGCATGACAGTCAGGCCGGCCTTCGCCACGTCTTCCGCCGAGCCGGACCGTCCGAAATCTACGTATCCTTCGCCATGCGCGACAGGCACGCCTAACCGGGAGCCGGCCATGTCCCGGAAGAGCACGGACGGCGACGCCATGATTTCGACGGTCGTGTAACGGGCTTCGAACTGTTCCGAACGGTTTCGCGAGAACAGCGGCCAGGCTTCCGCGCCGGGAATAATGTCCTTGAGCTGGGCCAGCATTTGGCATCCGTTGCATACGCCCAGCGCAAAGGTTTCGGGGCGCGCGAAAAAGTCCGCGAACATAGTCTTGATCCGTTCGTGGTACAGAATCGTCTTGGCCCAGCCCGAGCCGGCGCCGAGCACGTCTCCGTAGGAGAACCCGCCGCAGGCGACCAGTCCGGCGCAGTCGTCCAAACGCATGCGACCGGCCAGCAGATCGGTCATGTGCACGTCCACGGCCTGAAATCCGGCCCGGTCGAACGCGGCCGCCATTTCCTTGTATCCGTTTACGCCCTGCTCCCTGAGAATCGAAACCTTCGGACGGCGCCCGCCCGACTTCACAGCCGGGCGCAGGCTGAAATTCACCGTGAAGTTCATGCCTGGATCGTTCTCGTCCAGAAGACGGTCGTACTCCTCGCGCGCGTATTCCGGATGGTCGCGATGGGCCTGCATCCGGTAGGACAGCTCGGACCAGGCGCGGTGCAGGGTCGAAACCCGCTCGGCATAGACCCCGTCCACCGCAAGCATGCCGTCATCGGTCGGCTCGCCGAGCGCATGGGCGAACGGACGCAGCCCGTGCTTGTCCAGGACGGCATCCACCACGGCCTGATCCGCGCGGGCGATTTGCAGCACGGCGCCCAGTTCCTCGGCAAAGAGCACGGCCAGCGGATCGCCGCCCAGACCGTCCAGGTTCACGCGAAGGCCTCGCCGTCCGCCAAACGCCATTTCCGCCAGCGTTGTCCACAGTCCGCCGTCGGACCGGTCGTGATAGGCCATAAGCAGGCGGGCCTCGATCAGTTCCTGAATGGCCGCGACGAACCGGACCAAACGGTCGGGCTCGTCCAGGTCGGGGCAGACATCGCCGACTTGATTGTACACCTGCGCCAAAGCGGAGCCGCCCAGCCGATGACGACCGCCGCCCAGATCGAGCAGGATCAAAACCGAGTCGCCCGGCTTCAGGTCGGGCGTGACGGTCTTACGCGCGTCGCGAACAGGCGCGAAGGCGGTCACGATCAGGCTGAGCGGGGAAACGACCTTGCGCGCTTCGCCGTCGGCCGTTTCCCATAGGGTTCGCATCGAAAGCGAATCCTTGCCGACGGGAATGGATATTCCCAGCGCCGGACACAGGTCCATGCCCACTGCGCGCACGGTATCGTAGAGGCGCGCGTCTTCGCCCTCCTCGCCGCAGGCGCACATCCAGTTCGCCGAGAGCCGGATCTGGCCGATCGCGCCGATATCCGTCGCCGCCATGTTCGTAATCGCTTCGCCAATCGCCATGCGGCCGGAGGCGGGCGCGTCGATCAACGCCAGCCCCACGCGTTCGCCCAGACTCATCGCCTCGCCCGTGAAGGAACGGTGCGATGACAGGGTCACGGCCACATCCGAAATCGGGGTTTGCCACGGACCCGTAAACTGGTCGCGCGCCGTCAGCCCGCTCACGGATCGGTCGGCGATAAAAATCAGAAACGTCTTGTCGGCCACGGCAGGCAGTTGCAAGACCCGCACGGCGGCTTCCGCCACGGACACCCCGTCAAGCGCCAGAGGCGAACGTTGCGGCAGCGAACGGCATGCGGTCCGCAACATTTTAGGCGGTTTCCCCAGGAGAATCGCCAAGTCCATATCGATGGGCGTGTTATTGAAATGGGCATCGTAAAGCGTCAGCCGGCCATCGCCCTGCGCTTCGCCGATCACCGCCACCGGACAGCGTTCGCGTTCGGCCAAAGCGACAAACGCATCCAGATCGTCCGACCGCACCGCCAGCACATAGCGTTCCTGGGCCTCGCAACACCAGATCTCCATGGGACTCATAGACCCGTCGTCGTTCGGCGCCTTGCGCAGTTCGAACCGCGCACCCACACCGGAGACGAGTTCCGGGCACGCGTTGGACAGACCACCGGCGCCGATGTCGTGAATGCTGAGAATGGGGCTCCGGTCGCCCAGCGCGATGCACGCATCGATCACTTCCTGACAGCGTCGCTGCATCTCGGCGTTGCCGCGCTGCACCGAATTGAAATCCAGTTCCTCCGTATTGCTGCCCGTGGCCATGGACGATGCCGCCCCGCCGCCCAGCCCGATCCGCATCGCAGGCCCGCCTATCTGGAGAATCAGGGCCTGCGGCGGAATCTCGCGCTTGCGGACATGACGCCGCTTGATGGCGCCCAGTCCGCCGGCCGTCATGATCGGCTTGTGATAGCCGTAGGCGCGGCCCAGATGCGTCGTTTCCAACGTCTTGAACAAACCCAAAAGCTGCGGACGCCCGAACTCGTTGCCGAACGCGGCGCCGCCGAGCGGGCCCTCGATCATGATCTGGAACGGGGTCGCCAAACGGCCGGGGAAATCCCTGTCCGCGCGCTCCCACGGCATCAAGAAGCCCGGCACATGCAAATCCGACACGATCAAGGCGGACAAACCCGCCTTGCTCTTGCCGCCGACGCCTGTGGCCGACTCGTCCCGAATCTCGCCGCCCACACCGGTCGCCGCGCCCGGGAAAGGAGAAATAGCCGTCGGATGATTGTGGGTTTCCACCTTCATCAGAATGTCCACCTGCTCGGGCGCATACTCGTACGCCCCGCTCCCGTCCTGCGCCGCCTGAAACCAGACATCCTCGAACCCTTCCATCACCGCCGAGTTGTCGTCGTAGGCCACCAAGGTTCCCTGGGGACGACAGGCGTGAGTATGCTTGATCATCTGGAACAGGGTTCGTTCGCCCGGTACGCCGTCCACGACCCAGTCCGCATTGAAGATTTTGTGACGGCAATGCTCTGAGTTGACCTGGCCGAACATGACCAGTTCCACGTCCGTCGGATTGCGAGCCATACGGCGATAGGCTTCGTACAAATAGTCGATTTCCTCGTCGTTGAGCGCCAGACCCATCTCCGCATTGGCCCGATCCAGCGCCGCCCGACCTTCCGCCAGAATGTCCACCGCCCTCATGGGCGCGGGCGGAACATGACTGAACAGGCCGGATAGGTCCTCGTACACGCTTTCCGTCATGCGATCGTGCAGCGCGGGCAAGACGCGTTCGGCCGCGCGGGCGCTCAAAACCTGTCCGTCGCCCGAGCGGAGCCGATAATGCACGCCCCGCTCGACCCGGCTCACCGCGTTCAGTCCGCAATTGCGTAAAATGTCCGTCGCTTTCGACGACCACGGCGAAACGGAGCCCTGACGCGGGGCCACCACGAACCCTTCCGTAAACCTAAATGTCCCGGATACGTTCAACAACGTCTGGAGCCTGGCCATGACATCGGAGTCCGGCTCGCTGGAAACATCGAGCCAATAGACGTATCGCGCCTCGATCTCCCGTACGCATTCGTTCTGCAGCAACGCGCCGACATGCTTCAGCAACGTCGCCCTGCGAAACCCCGACAGCGCCGACTCTCCCTGCAAAAACAACGGTTCCATAAAACTCCTCATGGTTGAACGCCGCGCCTGAAGCGGCCGTCATGATTGTTTCTACTTCACTCCAAACGGTCACACTACGGCTTTCGGCATGAAAATCAAGATAAACTTGCACAACGAAATTTAGATGTTTGGACTACCATCCGTGGCGAAACCTGCTACTGTAACACTATGAAAACAACCATACTGGCAGTGGACGACGATCCGGTCGATATCAAGGCGCTTCAGCTTCTGCTGGAAAACTGGGGGTTTTCCGTGGATACGGCGCAGTCGGGTCGAGACGCGCTGGCCAGGCTCAAGGAAACGGAGCCCGACCTGATCGTAGCCGACGTGCGCATGCCCGGGATGACCGGACTCGATGTCGTCACCGAATCCGCCCGGCTCCGGCCGGGCATTCCGGTGGTGCTGATCACGGGGCATGCCGATGTGCGCGCGGCCGTGCATGCCATGCGCATGGGCGCATTCGACTACATCGTCAAACCGCCCGACCCCGACGAATTCCGGCTCGTCCTCGAACGCGCGCTCGACCATTCCCGGCTGAAAAGGGAAAACGCCTTTCTGAGAGCCGAACTGTCGGCCGGCGGACTGTACGGCGAGCGCTTGATTGGACAAAGCCCCGCCATGCTCGCCGTTTTCAATGTTATCGAAAAGGTCGCGCGCGCGGATTCGACCGTACTGATTTCCGGCGAAACCGGCACCGGCAAGGAACTGATCGCCCAAACCATCCATTTCAAGAGCGCGCGCCATGCCCAGCCGTTTGTCGCCCTGAACTGCGCGGCCGTGCATCCGAACCTGATCGAAAGCGAACTGTTCGGTCACGAGAAAGGCGCGTTTACGGGCGCGACCTGTACGCGGCGCGGTCGCTTCGAGGATGCCGACGGCGGCACGCTGTTGCTCGATGAAATTGGAGATACAACCCCTGAATTTCAGGCCAAGCTGCTGCGCGCGCTGCAGGAGCAGACCGTCGAACGGGTTGGCGGCAACCAGCCGATCGCCGTGAATGCGCGTGTGCTGGCCGCCACGAACCGCGATTTGCGTCAAGCCGTAAAAAACGGTTCGTTTCGCGAAGATCTTTTTTATCGGCTCAGCGTGATCGAACTGCGTTTGCCTGCCTTGCGCGAGCGGCACGAAGACATTCCGCTGCTGGCCATGCGTTTCCTCGATCTTTTCGCCCGCCGCTATCACGGGCCGGCCAAGGACATTTCGCGAGCCGCCATGAAAAGCCTTGCGGCCCGGCGCTGGCCGGGCAACGTACGCGAACTTCAGCATGCCATCGAGCGTGCCGTTGTGCTAAGCGACCACGCCACGCTCGAGCCCGCCGATTTTCCGGACCCCGAATCCGTCGCAACCAAGCCCGCGCCCAAGGCCGCGTCCGAGACGCTTCAGAACGCGCTGGACGCGGCGACCCGCGAGCATGTCCTGCGCATGCTCGACCGCACCGGCTGGCGCAAGCAGGAAACCGCCAACCTTCTGGACATCGACCGCGCCACCCTCTATCGCATCCTTCGCAAGTTCAGCCTCGAAGGGCGCTAAGGCGGGCTGCCGCCCGCAACCCAAGTGTGTGGGTATGTGGGTTTGTGAGTATGTGAGTTTTCACCCCCACACTCACGCACCCACGCACTCACAAACAATCACGCCTCCAATTTCTCGTTTTTTTGGCAGGACGGCGTGATTAAGGCGCTAAGGATACAGCACGGGATGCGCGCGACGGGAAGGATTGAACAGATCCATCAGTCGGTCTTCGTCGTATCCCGGCCGGCTCGTGTCGAACAGCTCGCCCGGAATAATGCTCAGCGAGCCGCCCACGGACATGATCACAGCCAACCTGTTCCCGAACGGGCTGCGTTCGGGATCCAGCGTCGGCGCGTTGCCGGTGTTATTGTCGGGCAGAACAATGTTCCGCGTGAACAAGAACGGCATGCCGCTGCTTACGCCCGCGTCGCCAACATCCAGGACGACACACCACGGATTGTGTTCGGCCGCGAAATCGCTATGCCGACTTGCTCCGGGCAATCCGTGAACATTGAAGAACCTGAAGTCGAACTCGTCGAGACTCACCCCGTCCTCGATGTATTGCTTGCCCGCAATGTCCAGCAGCCATTCTGTGCTGGTCGCGAACTCGTTCGTGGACTCTGCGCTGACTGGCCACACGTTTACCCCGTAGGGCTCCATGGCCATCTGAGCCGTAAAGACTCCGAGATGAATCTGCCGCGCGATATTCCCGGCTTTCGTCGCCCTCGCCTTGGACAACGCCTTCTGCAGCGCCGGCATGAACAATGCGGCCAGTATGCCGATAATGGCAATCACCACCAGCAACTCGATCAGCGTGAACCCTTGCGCGCGTTTTTTCATGACAGGCCTCCTTTCGGACATGCCGAATCCCGTCGCGCCGCCCTGGCGGACTTCGTCGGCACAAGGATGAATGCACAATGCGTACCAAGACGGCGCCTGGGAGGAAGAAATCTCCTCGCTCGTTGGGCCGTAGGACCGACTTTCAGTCGGTCTCCTGATGGGCGGACTGAAAGTCCACCCTACGCTCTTTCCTTACAGGCTGCAGAACCATTTGTGTTTCCCCTCTTTCT
>SLMC01000425.1 GCA_007133745.1 Kiritimatiellia bacterium | reverse complement strand
CGGCCTCGGATTTTTTGCTGATGCCTTCGTTGTTCGAGCCCTGCGGTTTGCCGCAGATGATCAGTTGTATTTACGGTTCGCTGCCGATCGTGAACGATACCGGCGGTTTGCACGATACGGTGACGGATATGGATGTCGCCCGAAATCGGGGCAACGGGTTCGTTTTCAAGGTGTACGACTGTCCCGGATTGCGTTGGGCCATGGACCAGGCCATGCGCTTTTACCGTTTGCCCCAATCGGTTCGGGCCCATCAAGTGGCCCGTGTCATGCGGGAGAGTTTAGCATCGTTCAATCATGCCGTGACAGCGCAAAAATACTTCGATATTTATGAAACCATGCTCCAGCGGCCTCTCGTCAACCCTTTCTGACGATCCCTATCTGGCTCCTTTTCATGCGGCGCTTGAACGTCGGCGCATGAGCGCGCGCCGTTTGGAAGCCCGCCTGGCAGGACCGGACGGGACGCTGGCGAATTTCGCCTGCGGCCACGAGTTTTTCGGTCTGCATCGCCGGGGCGACACCCTCGTTTTCCGGGAATGGGCGCCGAACGCCTCCTCGCTGTTTCTGATCGGACCCTTTTGCGACTGGACCCCGCTGAAAGCCTTTCAGCTTCGGCCCGCCGCCGAGGGGAACGGCGTCTGGGAACTGCGCTTCCCTTCCGCGACGCTACCGCACGACTGCCCTTACCGTTTGCGGGTCCATTGGCCGGGCGGGGAGGGCGACCGTATTCCGTCTCATGCCCGGCGCGTGGTGCAGGATCCCCATACCGGCATTTTCAATGCGCAGGTTTGGATGCCGCCGACGCCCTACGTCTGGAGGCACGCGCGGCCGGCGGCGCCGGATGCGCCGCTGCTGATCTACGAGGCGCATGTCGGGATGGCCCAGGAAACCGAAGGGGTCGGCACCTACGCCGAGTTTCGGCGCGGCATTCTGCCGCGCATCGCGGAGGCCGGCTACAACACGCTGCAGATCATGGCGCTCATGGAGCATCCCTATTACGGATCGTTCGGATATCATGTTTCAAACTATTTTGCCGCATCCTCGCGGTTCGGGACGCCGGACGAACTCAAGGCGCTGATCGACGAGGCGCACGGGCTCGGCATGCGGGTGATCATGGATCTGGTCCACTCCCATGCCGTCAGGAACGAGGTGGAAGGCCTGAGTCGGTTCGACGGTACGGAACACCAGTATTTCCACGAAGGCGCGCGTGGCGTTCATCAAGCCTGGGATTCGCGCTGCTTCGATTACGGAAAGATCGGCGTCTTGCATTTTTTGCTGTCCAATTGCCGCTACTGGCTGGACGAGTACCGCGTGGACGGCTTTCGGTTCGACGGCGTCACCAGCATGCTGTACCGCGATCACGGGCTCGGCGCGGCGTTCGACGGTTACGAACGGTATTTCGACGGGAACGTGGATGAAGACGCCTTGGCCTACTTGACCCTGGCCAACACGCTGATCCATCAGGTGCGTCCGGATGCCGTAACCGTCGCCGAGGACGTCAGCGGCATGCCGGGCCTGGCGGCGCCGCGCGAACAGGGCGGCGTCGGATTCGACTATCGAATGGCCATGGGCGTACCGGACTGCTGGTTCAAGCTGATCAAGGATACGCGCGACGAGGACTGGGATATCGCCTGGCTGTGGCATGAATTGACCAACCGCCGCGCCGAGGAACGGACCGTGAGCTACGTGGAGTCGCACGATCAGTCGCTGGTGGGCGGCAAGACCGCCATTTTCGAGATGATGGATGCCTCCATGTACCATGCCATGGGCTCGGCCGATACCGATGTGCGGGTGGATCGCGGCATGGCTTTGCACAAAATGATGCGGCTAGCCACTCTGGCCTCGGCAGGCGGCGGATACCTGACGTTCATGGGCAACGAGTTCGGCCATCCGGAATGGGTCGATTTTCCGCGCGAAGGCAACGGATGGAGCTATCGCTATGCGCGGCGGCAATGGCGTCTGCGCGACGATCCGAATCTCAAGTTTCACTGTTTGGCCGACTTCGATCGGGCCATGCTGGCTGTGTTTAGGGATCGGCCCGCGACATCAACGGCAAAGCCGCGCATGCTGCAGTTGCGAAACGAAGACAAGGTTCTCGTGTTCGAGCGGGGCGGTTTGTTCTTTTTCTTCAATTTTCACCCCGATCGCTCCCTGGAGAACTATGCGGTGGACGTGCCGCCGGGAGCGTATCGCCTGATTCTGGATACGGACGAAGGTCGTTTCGGCGGGCATGAACGTCTGGCGCCGGACCAGGATTACGATCTGGCGCCGATGGTGGACGGCGAGACGCAGCGCACCGTGCTGCGGGTCTACCTGCCCAGCCGCTGCGCGCTGGTTTTGGAGCGGAAAACGGCGGCGTTGTAGGGCGGACTTTCAGTCCGCCCATCATGATGAGCGAAGAAAGACGACGACGAAGCGATGGGTTTACGTGTAACCGATGAAGCGTGGAGACGAAGCGGGGGACGAAGTGTGCGGCGAAAAGGATCGCCTTGCCATTTCCTAGCTTAAAACTGTAGAACCTACAAGGGAACGGTTATGGGGCAATGGATCGCAGGGGATATTCACACGCATTCCGATTGTTGCGAGGACGGGACGCTGCCGGTGGCGGAGCTTGTCGAACAGTCGCTACCCTATTGCGATTTTCTGGCGATATCGGGCCATGCCCGGAATTCCGACAACTGGGGCGAACACCAGTATCGCGCCATTCTCGACGCCAGAAAGCAATTTCCGGATATCCCGATTTTTCATACGGGCGAGCTGGAATTCCCGATCGAGCGCCATGTCATGATACTGACGCAGCCGGAGAATCGCGAGTTCGAGTTGCAGCGCGAGCTGGTTCGGCGTTTCGACCGACGGGCCGGTGTCGCAGGCATCGAGCGGGCCGAAGATGAGATGAGATTCATCGAGGAAGGCTGGGGCCTTGACGCGTTTATGGTCTTCAATCATCCGAACGCGCCCGTGGTGGCCTTCGAACATCTGGAACGACTGGCTCGATTCGAATTGTTCAAGGTTATCGCCTGCATCGACCGGGGCGAACGACGGGCCGAGCAGGTTTGGGATGTCGGCGGAGACTGGGATCGTCTGCTTATGCAAGGCCGCAGAATTTTCGCCCGGTTCGGCTCCGATTTTCATGCCCATTTCAGCGCGGGCGGGCACGATTATTGGCCGGGCGAATTCGTTCAAGACCATCTTTGGGTGGAAAACAACAGTTACCAAGACATTCTTTCAGCCTATCGGAATGGGGGTTTTTACTGTACGGTTGACAACATGATTTCCGACCCGGTTTTCGAGTCGCGTCCTGCCGCCGACTCGCGCCGGTCCGAGCTGAGGCTGGAATTCCAGATTCACTTGCCTGTCGATCATATCGACATCGTGTCCGACGGCCGGGCGATTCGGAGTTTCACGGATGTACCGGTCGGCGCATTCCGTTTTTCGGAGACCGTCCCGCGCGGCCTGTACTACCGGGTGCGCGGAGCCGCGAAACCGCGTCCGCGAAAATACGGCGAAGGCGCCTATCAGCCTGTTTTTCTTGTCAATCCGATATTCACGGATTGAGCCGTTGAATGGTTCCGCCGTGGCGCTGATTCCGGGTTCGGCAGCGGGAAATTGTTAAAACGGGAAGGGACAAGGCGATGTATTTGGTCAGACCCATTCATTCGGTCGCGTTCGTGAAGGCGAACGATCTTGGGGTGGAGGCGCATATTGGTCGCTACGATACGCGACCCGGCTGGGACCAGTACGTTCCTTTTGTGCGCGGCGTACATCTTCCGTATGCCGGCTGCAATCTTGCCGCCCTTGACGCGGACGAGCGGGAGCGGTCGATCCGCGCAATTATGGCGGCCATCGAGTCAGGCCGCCAATACCCGGTGGACCGGATGGTGGTGCATACGGCGGCATTCGAGTCGCTCGATACGGTTCGCGTTGGAGATTACGGACTGATGATTGAAAGTTTCCGATGCTTGGCGGACTATGCGCGGGACGTCGGGATCATGCTGTGCATTGAGAATCAGGTTTTGCGCGAGCCGGCCCACCGTCGGATTTACGGGGACTGCGCCGAGGAATGGTTTGGAATTCACCGCGATATCGATCGGGCCAACGTGGCGCTCACGCTGGATGTCAGCCACGCCGCCACCAGCGCGGCTGTTCATGACGACGTCGAAGCGCGCCGCCGCGCGCTTTTCGATTTTTTGCGGCGCCCGGAACTGATTGGCCGCGTTCATTGGTCGGACGCTTGCATCGACCGGAACGAAGCCCGGTTCAACGACATGCATCTGGTTCCCGGTCAAGGCGATTTGCCGTTGGACTTCCACAGAAAAGTCAAGGCATTGGATGCCGTCAAGCTGCTGGAACAGAACTGCTCCGAACAGGAAGTCTTGCAGGGACTCGCCTTCGTGCGCAGGCTGGATTAGGGCCTAAGCCACGCCGTCCTGCCGAAAAAACAAGACATTGGAGACGTAATTGTTTGTGAGTGTGTGGGTGAAAACACACACACTCCCAAACCCACATACCCGCACACTTGGATTGCGGGCGTTAGCCCGCCTTGCGGCCTTTGCCGACTTCCGACCTCCGGCTGGCGGGCGCATCCGCTTTACGGCGCCGGGTTCAGCGGATGGACGGGGCGGGCTTGTTCGAACATGCGATGGATGTATCGGGCGAGTTCGATGGTTGTGGGGCCGGGTCCGCGGGCGTAGAGTTCGTGTTCTAGGGCGGCAGCCATGTTTTCGGCCGATTGGAACCGGTCGTCGACCTTTTTTTGCAAAGCGACATGCAGGATATCGGCCGTGCTGTCCGGCACGTCGGGGCGATAGCTGCGGATGTCGGGGATATTGGCTTCGCGTACGCGTTCGAGCGTTTGGTCGATATCGTCGCTTTGCTTTTTGAAAACGCGTATGCCGGCCAGCAGCTCGTAATAGACGAGGCCCAGCGTAAAGATATCGCTGCGGTGATCGACGGTATTGAAGCTGGCCTGTTCCGGCGACATGTACTCGACGCTTCCCACCAGCACGCCGTCTTCGTCTTTCATGAATTCCGCTGCCTGCGCCACGCCGAAGTCGGTCAGCTTAACGTCTCCCTCGCGACTGAGCATGATGTTGTTGGGGGACACGTCCCGGTGCACGAGACTGAGCGGTTCGCCTTGCGCGTCGCATTTTTCATGGGCGTATTCCAGCCCGCGGCAAATGCGGCTGACGATGAAGGTGGCGATATTTACGGGAATGCCCCGGCCTTGTCGGTCGTGTTCAAGCATGAAATCGGTCAGACTGATGCCGTCGATGTATTCCATGGCGATGTAGTAGCCGTTTTCGTGCCGACCCAAATGATGAATTTGCACAATGTTTTCGTGGATGAGGTTGGATACTAGCCGAGCTTCTCCGACAAAGGACGAGACGAACTCGTCTTTTTTGGCGAAACGCGGCAGAATGGTTTTGATGGCGACCGTTTTGGTGAAGCCTTCCGCGCCGAACTGCGTGGCCTCGTAAACAGCCCCCATGCCGCCATCGGCGATTTTACGCTTGAGAAAAAAAGTGACGGCATCGAAGATGTTGCCCGACAATTCCTCGTCCGCTTCCTCGACCCGGGTTTCTTCGTCTTCCTTGCGCTGAAGGCGCCGAACGTCGGTCGAAACCTCGGCCACCGGAATTTCGATCGTGGCTCCGATTTGACCGAGGATCAACTGGTCGCCGTTGCGCAATTCCGTGTGAATGACCCGTTCGCCGTTGCGATAGAGTCCGTTGGTCGAGCCTTGATCCTGAACGAAGACCCGCTGTTTGTCGAAATAGATGCGGCAATGGACCAGGGAAATGGAGGGGTCCGACAAAACGATGTCGTTCGATCCGTGCCGCCCGATCATGACGGTTTGGTCGATCAGGTATTTGTTGCCCGCAAGCGGACCGTTGCTGAATACCAGTTTCATAGCAAGAGAACACTAGCGATTCCAAAACGGAAAAGCCAGCGCTTTTTTAGTTTGTGTCGGCCGGTCGGAAATCCTTGACGACCAGTTGCAGGGTTGTTCTTCCGCGATAGGTGTTTTCGGTCAGGCAGGCGGCCAGTTCGATGGCGCTATCGGGGATCGCGCGGTCGCCCAACCCGAAAGCGATGGCGTCCATGGCGGTTGCGCCATGACGTACGCGGAATTTCAGGTGGCGTCCGCCAAGCACGCGCGGTGGCCCGTCCAGAGCCAGGGTTTTAAATCCCAGAATCGGCGTCGGGTTGTCCTGCCCAAAGGGGGCCAGACGTTGAAGTTGCCAATGCAGGGTCGGGGTGACGTCCTGAAGGCCGTCGATCCAGGCGTCGACGGCCAGAACCGGAGTTGGGGCCTGTCCGTTCAATTGCTCGCGACAGGCGTTGTTGAAGGCTTGCTTGAACTCCGGCCATGCGGCGCGCCCGATCGAGAAGCCGGCCGCCAGGCGATGCCCGCCGTAGGCGTCCAGGAACGGGGCGCATTGTTCCAGAACATTCAAAATGTTGACGCCTTCGATACTGCGGCAGGAGCCGCGTCCGCTGTCGCCGTCGCGGAAGGATGCGATGGCGGTCGGACGGAAGCGCTGACGGCAGACGCGCGAGGCGACAATGCCGATGACGCCGGGTTCCCAGTCGTCGCCGGCCAGGGCCAGTCCGAAATCGCGCGCGGTGTCGAAATCGTTTTCGAGCATGCATGAGGCTTCGTTCCCGATGCGTGTTTCGAGGGCGCGGCGTTGTCGATTGGCCTTGTCCAGCAGGCGCGCCAGGCGATCGGCGTCGGCGGCGTCTTCGGTCATCATCAGCGCCAGCGCATCGTCCGCGCTGCCCAGCCGTCCGGCGGCGTTCAGCCGCGGACCCAGTCCGAACCCGATATCGGAGGGGGAAAGGGGTGGGGTCAGCTTGGCGGTATCCATGAGCGCGCGCAGCCCGATATGGCGTGTTCGGTTCAATTGATTGAGTCCGTAGCGGACCCACGTGCGGTTTTCACCGGTCAGCGGCACCATATCCGCCACGGATCCCAAGGCGACAAAGTCCAGCCAATCGCGCAAATCCATGTTCGACGACTGCGGGAAACCGTGCTGGCGACCGTGTTTCACCAGGGCGTGACAGACTTTGAACGCAACGCCCACGCCGGCCAGCGCGTGAATGGCTTCGCGGCCCGACCGTTTCGGATTGATGTCGGCGCTGGCATCGGCTATGGGCGGAGCGGGCGCATGATGATCGGTGACAATCACATCGCATCCCGCCTGACGCGCCAACGCGACGCTATTGGTTGCGCCTGTGCCGCAGTCGACCGTGACGATCAGGCTGGGCCGGATTTGGGCGAGGCAGCGAGCCAGCGCCGCGGGCGTGAAGCCATAGCCCTCCTGCACGCGGTTCGGCAGGAACGGGTTCACGCAGCCGCCCAGTTGGCGAAGCGTCTGGGTCAGCAGCGCGGTGGAGACCACGCCGTCCACATCGTAGTCGCCAAACACGGCCATGGATTCTTTTTGCCGGAGCGCCGTGGCGAGGCGACACACCGCGCGATCCATGTCGGGGATCAGGAACGGGTCGGAGACGGCGTTGAGGCGAGGATCGAGAAAGGCTGCCGCGCGATCCGGGTGGTCCAGACCGCGGGCAGCCAGAATGGTTGCGAGAATCGCCGACAAGCCCAGCCGCTCGGTCAGCACCTGTACGGCATCGGCGTCCACAGAAGGCGTTGTCCATAGTCCGTAACGAGCGTTTTCGGGCGCGCGTTCAGCGGCTTGGCTCACTTTTTAACCGTTCCCGACGATCCGAGATCGGGCTTCTTTTCGCCATG
>SLMC01000132.1 GCA_007133745.1 Kiritimatiellia bacterium | reverse complement strand
GGAGTGCGGCGACCTGGCTTGCCCCGGCGTAGTTCCGCAGGGACGAAGACGGGACGCCGCTTTGTTCAGCGCGACCTGGCGCGCGTGTCCATTAGCCATCCACATCCAAGAGCGGCGGGCCAGGTCCCGCCGAAGAGAAAGCGGCGAGAGCTTGCCGCCTGTCTGCCGTGCCGGCACAGGCACTCCAAAACGGAACCGCCGGGCTGCAACAAGGTCTGTCCCTGCTTAACCCTAGCGGCCGCAATAATTTACCCGCAGATTCCGCAGATGAGGCATAGATGTGTAGAACAACGAGGGCGCTGCCCCAGGCTTTGTTGCATAACCCCTTTGGGGTTGCCATTAATAATCCTTTCGTATTCTTGCCATCTGCTTTTGCTTGTTTATAGCCGTTAAGCGCCCGTCATGAAATAAGCTGTTCACTTCACGTGTGGTGCAGGCCTCCCGCCTGCCGGGAGCAAGCAGGCGGGACGCCTGCACCACAAAGTCAGCCTGCACACTTTATTCTCTGGCGAGCCCTAAGAGTTCGGAGCGCCGGCATTTTCCCGCCACGAAAGGCTCGCCCGGCAAGCATTCCGCTTGCTTCGGGACCTGAAAGATGCTTGATTGCCCGGTATGGCCACGCTGAAACACATCTCGGAATACCTGGCGCTGCGCACTGTTGGCGCGGTCGCCGCCACCCTGCCCTACCCGGCCGCGCTCGCCTGGGGGCGGGTACAGGCGGATATGACATTCCCGCTACTGGGCGCGCGGCGCCATGAGGCAAGCCGTCGCCTGCGCCAGGTTTTCGGCGACCGATTCGACGAACACGAAATTCGGACGATTTGCCGTCAGTCCTGGCGCAACATCGTCCTAAGCGGCATTGAAATGATGCGGGTCGGCCAAGCCGATCTCGCCTGGGCCAAACGCTATTGCCGCTGCGACGTTTTCCAGCGGACCGTCAAGGATCATCTCCAAACCGGGCAAGGCGCCATCCTGGCCTGTCCTCACATAGGCTCGTGGGAGATGGCCTCCGTCTTCGCCCGGCTGCATGGCATTCCGATCTTCAGCATCGGCGCCCGGCAAAGAAACCCGTTGGTGAACGATTACATCCTGCGTATGCGCCAAAAACCGGGCATCGATATCATCCCGCGCGGCGGCGGGACCATGAAACAGGTCTTCCGAAAACTTAACGCAGGCCAGGCGCTCGGCATCCTGCCCGACACGCGCGCACGAGAACCGGGCTTTGCCGTACCGTTTCTTGGCGGAGAAGCCAACATTCACAAAGGCATGGCCTTGTTTGCCATTCATACCGGCTGCCCCGTCTACCCGGTCATCGCCCGACGCCACGGACTCACCGGCCATTCGCTGACCGTCTATCCGCCCGTGCGGCCCGATCCCGCCGTCTCCAAGCACGAGGACGGCCTGCGCATGACCCGCGAAGTCATGCGCGTGATCGACCTGGCCATTCAAGACGAACCCGGCCAATGGTTCTGGTACAACAGACGCTGGATTCTCGATCCGCTGGAACAGGCGTCCGAACCGGGTAAATGAAACAAGGCGGGCTGTCGCCCGCACCCCAAGTGCGTGGGTGTGTGAGTTGTTCTAGATTTCCTGACCTCGGCTGGGGATGGGGCTGTTTTCGGAAAATGATTTAGCACATTTTCTCGATCCCGCCGGCCTTGCGCCGGTGGTGAAGGAAGTTGAGAGAGGAGGACGCAGCGCATCCCCCCCTCAACGTTTGCCTCCACCGGCACAAGGCCGGCGGGCGGCGGAAAGATTTTGGAGTGCGGCGATTCATTTTGTCGCATCCCCTGTCGCAACGCCTCAATGTCTCTGCATAGAAACACAAAGCCGAGCCTTCCCCATTCCAGCGCCAAGTCGCAAAACCATGCGGGAATGCGATAACGACGCCGAACCGGAACGAAAACCGCAAAACGGCATGAATCATGCTCATAGTTTACTGAGGGAACAGTTTTCAGTGTGTGAGTGCGTGGGTGTGTGGGTGAAAACTCACATACTCATAAACTCACATACCCACACACTTGGGTTGCTGGCAACAGCACGCCTTGTGAAGTTAAACATGGGAGGGAGAACATGAAAACGTGGGCCATGGCAGGAATAGTGAGCATAGCGGCATTGGCGAGCGCATGTCAGTCGCGAGCGCCGAAAGAGCAGGAACGGGAAGCGACGCTGGATTGGATAACCGATTTCCAGGCGGCCCAAGCGCTGGCGGCTCAAAAAGGGCTGCCGATTCTGGCCAATTTTTCCGGCTCCGACTGGTGTCGCTGGTGCATCGTGCTTGAAGAGGAAGTCTTTGCTTACCAGGCGTTCAAGGACTATGCCGACGGTAACCTCGTCCTGTTTCTGGCCGATTTCCCCAATAATACCAAGCTGCCAGAAGCCCTGGCCAGGCAAAACGAGCGGCTGGCCAAGCAGTATGGCGTGCGCGGTTTCCCGACCATCCTGCTCCTGAAAGCCGACGGAACGGTGATCGGACAAACCGGCTACCAGCGGGGCGGCCCGGATGCCTATGTCGAACATTTGAAACAGCTTTTGGAAGGAAACCGCAAATGAGGGATAGGTTTCAGTGTTCAGGTTTCAGAAAAGAAGCATATTGAGTAGGCAAAGCATATTACAACCTGACACCTGAAACCCGAAACCAGAAACCTGGAATTTAGCCCCTGCGGCCCTAAAAAGACGTTCTGCCGTTATAACCGCGATGCGACAAGGCTCGGCTCATACGGGGTTTCGCCCCGTCCTTTGCGTCTCGGCAAATCCTCCCCGGCGGGATGGACTTGGACCGCAGGGGTTTTTGTATTGAAAAGAGGAACGGCTTACGCTATTACTCTTGCCAATCGTTAAGTTTAGCGCCTTAATCACGCTGTCCTGCCGCAAGAAACGGGGTATGTGGGTGTGTGGGTGCGTGGGTGTGTGAGTTTGTGAGGTTGAGAACGATCAACCCTGCCTGTCCAGTTCTCGCTTTTCCCACACACTCACATACTCACACACTTGGATTGCAGGCGTAACACGCCTTAGGAGAAAAACCTGTGCCAACGAATGCCAACAATGAAAAGCGTCTTCAAGGCCAGCCGCTGAGCGAAGGATGCGCTGTGTCGCGGGTCTGCCTTTTCAATGACGGGCGCCACAGCAATCTGCCCATGTACCGCGTGGAAGGCACGGGAATGAAACGGGAAATGGAACGCGTCCGACGAGCCATGAAAATTGCCGGCGAGCGGCTGGAAACCGTGCGCGACAAGGTCGAAAAGAAGATCGGCAAGGCCGAAGCCGAAATTTTCGTGGCCCAGAAAATGATTCTCGAGGATCCGGCCCTGACAAAGGATATAGAGGGAAACATCGAGACGGGCGGCACGAACGCCGAATCGGCCATCGATCAAGTCCTGAACGATTACGAGAAGCGGCTGCTCAGCATCGAGAACCAGTATATCCGCGAACGCGCATCGGACATAGGCGAAATCAAGCGCCGTCTTCTGGACGTGCTGGGCAACATGCGTCCGTCCCTGCAGTGCCATTCCGAAGCATGCCGGCACGGGCGCGACCGCATCGTGGTCGCCGAGGAGCTGACCCCCAGCCTGACCGTGGATATCGACATGGACCACACGCTCGGCTTCGTGACCGAACACGGCGGCGTCAATTCCCACGCCGCCATTCTGGCCCGGTCCATGGGCATTCCGGCCGTGAGCGGACTGCCGGGTTTGCGCGAACAAGTCGGATGCGGCATGGAGTTGATGCTGAACGGCTACACGGGCGAAGTGATTCTCTGGCCAACCCCGGAAACCATCAAACAGGCGGAAATCGAAATGGATCGTGTTCCGCATGCGCCCGAGCCGGAACCGTCCGTGAACGGATTCACGGTCATGGCCAATGTCAACGCGTTTTCGGATTTGCGCGACACCCGAGCGCAGGCGGCGGACGGCATCGGACTGTACCGTACGGAATTCGAGTTGCTCGTTGCCGGCCGCCTCTTCACGGAAACGGAACTCTTCGAGCGCTATGCGGCTGTCGTCAAGGCGATGGTCGGCAAACCGGTTCTGTTCCGGCTTTTCGATATCGGCAGCGACAAGAAGCTGCCTTTCCTGAATCTGCCCCGCGAGGAAAATCCGTCCCTGGGCTGGCGCGGCGCGCGGCTGCTGATGGGCCGCACGGATATTCTGCGGACGCAAGCGCGCGCGCTGGCCATGTGCTCGATGGGCCATCGCATCCATATCATGTATCCCATGATCGTGGATGTCGAGCAGTTCCTGAAACTCAAGGCCATGGTCTGCGACGCCATACGCGATATTCCGCGCGGCGAAATACTGCATGGCATCATGTTCGAGGTGCCCTCCGCCTGCCTGCAGGCCGAGGCAATGTATCGTGTGATCGATTTCGCCAGCGTAGGCACCAACGACCTGACCCAGTATCTGTTCGCTGTCGATCGCGACAACGCCATGGTCTCCGGCGACTACCAGCCGGACCGGCCGGTCTTCTGGAAACTGATTTCCGGCCTGGCTCAAGCAGCCCGCAAAGCCGGCAAGCCTCTGTCCGTCTGCGGTGAAATGGCCGGCAACCCCGAGTATGCGGAAAAATTCATGGCGGCCGGCATCGCATCGGTCAGTGTCAGCCCCCGCCGTATTCCGGCAATCCGCAAAGCCGCCAGAGATTTGATCGAAAAGCGTTAAAATAAAGGAGGAAAAAGATGGAACTGAAGGGAAGCCGAACGGAGAAGAATCTGGTGACAGCCTTTGCCGGGGAATCTCAGGCACGCAACCGCTACACCTATTTCGCATCCAAGGCCAAGAAGGACGGGTTCGTGCAAATCTCGGACATCTTCACCGAAACGGCCGATCAGGAAAAGGAACACGCCAAACGGCTGTTCAAGTTCCTGGAAGGCGGGGACGTCGAAATCACCTCCGCGTTCCCGGCCGGAATCATCGGCGGCACATCCGACAATTTGAAAGCGGCGGCGGCCGGGGAAAGCCACGAATGGTCGGCTATGTATCCTGATTTCGCCACCATCGCCCGCGAAGAGGGTTTCTGCGAAATAGCCGATGTGTTCGACGCCATTGCCGTGGCCGAGAAACAGCATGAAAAACGCTACCTCGATCTGGCGCGCAATATCGACGAAGGAAAAGTTTTCAAAAAAGACAGCCCGGTCGTCTGGCGCTGCCGCAATTGCGGATACCTGCACACGGGGCTCGAAGCGCCTAAGATGTGTACCGCCTGCGCGCACCCGACAGCCCATTTCGAAGTTCTGGCTGAAAACTGGTAAAAAAAGGATTTCTATGAATACGATCGCCTACAATGTGGATGAAGTTTTCGAGATTGCGGAACAAATCGAGCGCAATGGCGCGGCCTTCTATCGCAAGGCCGCCTCGTTTTCGCAAGCGGATGCGCGCGACTTCCTGTTGAAACTCGCCGATCAGGAAGACGAGCACGAACGCACGTTCGCCGCCATTCGCGCCGCACTGGTCGCCGCTCCGAAAAAAGTGGCCGCCTACGATCAGGACAATATCGTCGCTTCCTATCTGCAAGCGCTCGCCGGCCAGTACGTGTTTCACAAGAACCGGAAGCCGCAGGATGTCTTGTCCGGCAAGGAAAGCCTGCCCGATATCCTGACCCTGGCGATCCAGCAGGAAAAGGATTCCATCGTGCTCTATTTGGGGCTGATGGACACGCTGGCCGACAGCGGCGATCGGGACAAGGTACGCCGCATTACCAAGGAAGAACAACAGCATCTGACCGATCTGCTCGAAAAACAGCGCGCTCTGTAGCGCCCTGCCGTGAGGTCTGTCTTTTATACAGAAGGCAACGAAAAAAGTGGACCGTGCGTTTGTGAATGTGTGGGGGCGTGGGTGCGTGAGTGTGTGGGTAAAAACTCACACACTCCCAAACTCACATACCCACACACTTGGATTGCGGGCGACAGTATGAAATTAAATCTTGAACACAACGCACTCCGAAAAGGGGCCATCCGACTTGGCTCGTCGCTGCTGTGCGCATGGCTTGCGTCCTCAAGCACGGCCCTGACCGAAGACGATCCGTTTTCGGTCTCGTCATCTCTGACTCGGTCCGAAACCGGAGAATATCGGCTGGCCGTTCGCTTTTCGATTCCTGAAAACCATTATCTCTACGCCAAATCCATGTCCGTCACCCCCTCGCAAGGCGTAACGCTCGCCCCCGTCGATATCCCCGCGCCGGAAAGAAAATTCGACCCCATCGAGGACTCGGAAGTCGACATGTACACCCGCGACACGATCTGGCGCTATGCCCTGGGCCCCTTGCCGCCAAGCGAATTTTCCATTGTCGCAACCTATCAGGGCTGCGATCCGGTCATGTGTCTGTTCCCGCAAACCCGCACCCTGTCCCTTGCGCTGGATCGAGCCGAATCCGCACCCGCATCCCCAGCGCCCCCCCAACGGTCTCCCGATTCGACGCCCGCCCATGGGCTGCCGCCTTCCCTGAGCGCATTCGACATCGTCGGCCGGGCCGACGGCTACCTGGGCCCGGCCGCGTTCATCGAATTTCTGGAAAATGTCGAAGCCGGCAAGGGCATGGAAAAGGACGCCATCGCGCGAGCTTTCGACGAGAACCGCGCCTGGCTGGCCATCGTTCTAATTGTCGCGTTGGGCCTGGCCCTCAACTTGACCCCCTGCGTTTTGCCCATGATTCCCGTCAACCTCGCCATTATCGGCGCCGGCGCCCAGGCCAGCTCGCGTCTGCGCGGATTGGCGCTGGGCGGCATGTACGGAGCGGGTATGGCGCTGGCGTACGGCACGCTGGGCCTGATCGTGGCGCTGGGTTTCGCGCAATTCGGAACCCTGAACGCGCATCCGCTGTTCAACGCCGTCATCGCCGTCGTTTTCCTCGTTCTGGCTCTGGCCATGTTCGGCGTGTTCAACGTGGATTTCACCCGCTTCCAATCGTCATTGTCCGCCGGCAAGCAAGGGCGCGGCCGCGTATGGACCGCTTTCTTTTTCGGCGGCGTCACCGCGCTGCTGGCCGGCGCCTGCGTCGCACCGGTCCTGATCTCCGTTCTCACCCTGTCCGCCCGTTTCTACGCCCAGGGCATCCGCGCGGCGCTGCTCCTGCCTTTTCTGCTGGGCGCGGCCATGGCCCTGCCCTGGCCGCTGGCCGGCGCAGGCCTGTCCTTCATGCCCAAGCCCGGGCGCTGGATGGTCTGGATTAAAGTCGGCTTCGGCATCGTCATTCTTGCCGCCGCCCTCTACTACGGTCATGAAGCCTGGCGCCTGCATGCCGCCCGTCAAGACGCCGAAACACCCGCGACGGAAACCACTATGCCCGTTCAGGATGCCGAACCCGATCTTGTCGACGACGGCATCGCCTGGTTCACCGAACTGGAACCCGCTCTGCAGGCGGCACGGGAACAGGACAAACCCGTGTACGTGGATGTCTGGGCCACCTGGTGCGTCAGTTGTCTTCGCATGAACCGCACCACATTTCAAGACCCCGAGGTCATCCGCAAGCTGCAAGACTATATCGCCGTGAAATTTCAGGCTGAAGACCTGAAAGCGCCGGACATCAAGCCCACGCTTGACGCCATGGGCGTCACCCTGGGCCTGCCGGCCCATGCCGTACTGGAAAAGCGCTGAAAGTTGGCCGACTATGGTTAAACACACACAAAAACCGAATAAACGTCAGGGCATGCGCGCCGGCGCGCTCGTTCTGGCCGGATGGCTTTCGCTGTCGGCCGCCCCGGCCGACGCGGCCGCGTCGGACTCGGCACGCCTGACGACTGTGCGCGCTTTCGCCGACCAAGTT
>SLMC01000060.1 GCA_007133745.1 Kiritimatiellia bacterium | reverse complement strand
GGCCGGTTTGACGGAAGCGGTCGAGCGCCGCGAGGCAGTCGCCGGCGTAGCGGCGGGCGCGGGCGGGATCGTTGCGGCGAAGGCGGACGTCGCGGGAACGGAAGATTGGGGTGGAAGATGGCGCTTCCCCCTCCAATCTCACCCCTGCCGCGCAAGGCGGCAGGCGGCAACCGACGAAGACGCGAAGCGGTTTGGCTGTATGCGTTTGTGGCTAAAAATTCTGGCGCCCTATGTGGCCGTGGTTGCGCTATGGTTCGGCGGCGTCGGCGCATGGCCTACGATTCTGGCCTATCATGCGCAGATTCTGTTCTGGATCTTGCTGGACCGGAGACGGTTGGATTTTCGTTTAACGCGACGTTCGCTGGCGTGGGCCTTGCCGTTTGCGCTGGCCGGTCCGCTCGTGTTCGTTGTTCTGCCGCTTAGCGGAGCGGGTGATATGGGCGAATGGCTGGCGCGGTACGGATTAAGCGGAGGCGCCTGGGTCGCGATGGTTCTGTATTTCGGGCTGGCGCATCCGGCGCTGGAACAGATGCATTGGGCGCCGTTGCGGCGTCAAACGCGCTGGGCGCATTCTGCGTTTGCCGGGTATCATGCGCTCGTGCTGTGGACGCTGCTGCCTGCGCCTTGGCTGGCGGCGGTTGTAGCTGCGCTGACCTTGGCCTCTTTGGCATGGAAGCGCATGACGACGACGACAGGATTGGCCGGGACGGTTCTGGCCCATACGCTGGCCGACAGCGGGATTGCCGCCGCCGCCTGGCTGCTGGCGCGCTGACAGCGGTTCTTCTTCCGTGGTTCGATGCTCTTTTCGCCCTGCATTCGTCTTACGGTCCGGTTTCGGGCGGCGTTTCCGCCGTCTGCTCCAGAGCGCTTTCAATGGCGGCGACGAATTGATAAGAAATCGCTTTTCAGGGGCACGGGCACCCACCCGCTGGAACCGGTCTGAATGAGCGCAGGCAGGTGGCATGACGGGCAGAACCAGCGCCCCTTGCAGGAGAACGCCAGCAGGTATAAGATCGCCGAGTCGCTGGAGGGCGACATCACCATCGAGCCGGACTGGCTCAGCGAGCACGTCGGCGTTCTGCCCGAGGACCGGGTACGGATCGCCCCCGATGTGTGGGCGCAGCTCGCGGGCTTCATCGAGTGCCGCGAGGCGATCCGGGCGACCTACCAAACCTTTGACGGGAGGGTTTCCGAGTATGAACTGCACCCGTACCACCTCATCGCCTACCACGGGAACTGGTACGTGATGGCGTGGAACGTGAACGTGCATTTCCAGTTCGCGCCGGGCCACGCCGTCTTCGATCCAGCCACCCTGACAGCCCGCACCGCCTTCAAGCGCGGCAACCTGCTTGTGCAGGCATTGCCCCAGAAGGGACTGGTTCTCGAAAGGGAGCAGGGCCAGGTATCCTTCGCGTACGGAAGCAAGGAACCGCGACCCGCTTTCCGGTTCCGTCTCCCGAAAACGGCGGACAGGCCGGGCCTGCGTTTCGTGACCCTGCTGGTTCCCTACGAAGGCGCCGATCCGCCGCCGGTCTCTATCCGACAGGTTGGCGACCGGCCGCCGGGTGCGTCGCAACTCGATCTGGACGTTCGCGTCGGATCCGTAAACGAACGTGTTGGCTATCGGCTGGAATGAAACGGCCCATTGCACCCATGAAGGAACGGGGCTAGGCGCCGTCGCTCAGCGCCTCGACGCCAGGCAGGGCCTTGCCTTCCAGAAATTCCAGGCTGGCGCCGCCGCCAGTGCTGATATGCGTAAACTTGTCGGCCAGCCCGCTTTTGTTCACGGCGCTGACGCTGTCGCCGCCGCCCACAATGCTGACGCAGTCGGTTTCCGCAACGCAGCGCGTCACGGTCATCGTTCCCTCGGCGAACGGCCCCATTTCGAAACAGCCCATCGGGCCGTTCCACACCACCGTGCGCGCCTGCCGAATTTCGTCGCAAAAGGTCTGTACGCTTTGCGGCCCGATATCCAGCGCCATCCAGCCGTCCTCAATGCCCCTTTCGCCTACGGTTTTGACGTTCGCCTCCGCGCTGAAGGCATCGGCGACGATGTGATCGGTCGGCAACAAAAACTTGACGCCCTTGGCCTTGATCTTTTCGAGCGTCTCGCGCGCGACATCCACCTTCTCGGCTTCCACCAGCGATTGGCCGATCGGCAGTCCCATCGCCTTGTAAAAGGTATAGACCATGCCGCCGCCAATCAGTATGGCGTCCACCTTGTCCAGCAGCGCCGTGATCACATCGATCTTGCCGCTGATCTTGGCCCCGCCGATAATGGCGACGAACGGCCGATCCGGTTTCTCGAGCGCGCCGCCCATATAAGTCAATTCCTTTTCCATCAGCAGACCCGCAACGCGGTCGGCAAAGAATCCGGCCACCGCCACCATGGAGGCATGCGCGCGATGCGCCGTACCGAACGCGTCGTTGACATAGACGTCGCCGAGCGCGGCCAGACGCTGGGCGAACACGTTCTGACGCTTCTTCATCTCGGCCTTGGCGGCCTTTTTGTCCTCGTCGGACGCGTCGGCGGGCAGGTCGGGCTTCCCCTCCTCTTCGGGATGGAAACGCAGGTTTTCGAGCAGCATCGCCTGACCGGGTTTCAGCGCCTGCGCCATGGCCGCGGCCTCCTGGCCGATGCAGTCGGGCGCGAAGCCGACCGCCGCGCCCAGCAGCTCGCTCAACCGGTCGGCGGCGGGCTTGAGACTGAGTTTCGGCTCGAGCTTGCCTTTCGGGCGGCCCGAATGGCTCATGAGCACGACCGAAGCTCCGGCCTGCAACGCATGTTGGATCGTGGGCAACGCCGCGCGGATGCGTGTGTCGTCGCCGACAACGCCGTCTTTCATGGGCACGTTGAAATCCACGCGCATCAGGACGCGCTTGCCTTTAAGTTCGATATCCTTGATGGATTTCTTGTTCATGCGTTTTCTCCTGTTCCCGTCAATCTCGACAGGACACGTTCCAAGTTAAAGCGGACTTCGCCCGCAACCCAACTTTTTTAACTACGAAATACGCGAAATACGCGAAAGTATTTCATGCGGAGACTTTTTTTCGCGCTTTTCGCGTGTTTCGTAGTTTCATCTTCTGTAAAAAATACGCGCAAAAAAGTGCAAGTTGTGCGGAAAGGCTATAAGGCGTGCTTCGCCCGCAACACAAGTGTGCGGGTATGTGGGTTTGGGAGTGTGTGAGTTTTCACTTCCACACCCCCACACTCACACACTCACAAACAATCACGCCTCCAATTTCTTGTTTTTTCCGACAGGACAGCGTGATTAAGGCGCTAAGACGCGGGGGCGCGACGGCAGCCGTCGCGCCCCACGCCTGTCTTGTCTATTCGGAATGCGGCTTAAAGACCGCCCATTTTCTTGAAAAGATCCACGCAACGGGCCGAATAACCGCACTCGTTGTCGTACCAGGAGACGAGCTTGAACATCGTCTTGCCAATCTTCATGGTCGAGAGCGAATCGAACACGCTGCTGTGCCGGTCGCCGATGATGTCGGTGCTGACGAGCGGGTCTTCGGAATAGTACAAAATGCCCTTCATCGGACCTTCCGCAGCCGCCTTGACCGCCGCATTGACCTCTTCCACGGACACGTCTTTCTTCAGCGTCGTCACCAGGTCGACCAGCGACCCGTCCGCCGTCGGCACACGCACGGCGAACCCGTTCATCTTGCCCTTGAGATCCGGCATGACCAGGCCGATCGCCTTGGCCGCGCCCGTCGAGGTCGGAATGATGTTAATCGCCGCCGAACGGGCCCGCCGCAAATCCGAATGCGGGAAATCGAGGATGGCCTGATCGTTGGTATAGCTGTGGATGGTGGTCATCAGCCCTTCTTCGACGCCGATCGCGTCATGCACGGCCTTGACCATGGGCGCCAGACAGTTGGTGGTGCAGGAGGCGTTCGAGACGATACGCGTGTCGGCCGTCAGGTCCGCGTCGTTCACGCCCAGCACGATCGTGGCGTCCACGTCTTCCGGCTTCTTGGACGGTACGCTCAGCAGCACCTTCTTGGCGCCGGCCTTCATGTGCAGCTCGATCTTGTCGCGGCTGCGGAACACGCCCGTGCTTTCCAGAACAATGTCCACGCCCCGGTCGCCCCAGGGAATGTTGGCCGGATCGCGCTCGGACGTCACCGGAATCTCGCGTCCGTCCACGACCAGCGCGTTTCCCTTGATCTCCACCTTGCCCGGGAACCGGCCGTGCGTCGAGTCGTACTTCAACAAATGACCCAGCGTCTTCGCATCGGTCAAATCGTTGATGCCGACAATTTCGATGTCCGCGTCGCCATGCGCCATGCGCGTCACGACCCGACCAATGCGTCCAAACCCGTTAATGCCTACTTTAACCGCCATATCTATCCTGCCTCCCTGTTGTGTTGGTTGTTGTTGTGTATTGTCGAATCCAAAGGCTGGCGCCGACCCGATAAAAGAAGGCAACCTACAGGATTGCAACGCGCGCGTCAACCCGATAAAAAAGGGATTTTCGGAGAAGCCGCCACGCCATGGCAGCCATTCTCGCGTGTGTTGGCATCGGCCATGCGGCAGGAAAGAAGAGGCTGCGCGACAGGAAACGCGATCTTGGATCCAGATTATTTTTCGGGCATCACGATAGCCCCGTGCTTGACCAGCGCATGACGCAATTCGGATGCCGGCAACGATGTCGCATCTCCATGCGGCAAGGCCAGAACCGCCGCGGTTCCCGCCGCCTCGCCCAAGGCAAAGCCCGGCGCCATTCTTCGAAGCGATGAATGCGCCGCATGATCGGCCGATATGGGCCGGCCGGTAACAAGCAAATTTCTAATGGCGTCGGTCGTGATGCTGCGGTAGGGAATGCCATAGCTTTTCTTTAAAACGGTGTAGTCTCCGCGTCCGCCATGTTTCGCCCCGTGCACATCAACGGGACAGCTTGCCCTCGCAATCGCATCCGGGAAGTCGGCGCCGGAGAGGATGTCGTTCTCCGACAGAACGTATCGGCCTATAATACGCCGTGTCTCACGGACGCCTAACGCCGGAGCCGTCTGTTCGATGTAGGCATTCTCGAATCCGGCAACATGCGCCTGAAAGACCTCCAGCGTCTGCCAGGCTTGCCGACGACACTCGATCGTAGCCTCGGTCAAGGCCCACGGGTCGAGCCCGTTCAGTCCTTCAACTTCCGTTACGTTCACGTACGCGGTATCCGGCCTGGGATGCCAGAAGAAGGCCAGTTCGCGGTACCCGATCTTATGCTCGTTCCAGATTTTCATCACCTCTTCTCGCGATGGACAACGCTCGCGATTGATCCCGGAAACAATGAACATGAGCGTAATGCCTTGCGAATCCTCCTCATACGGAACACCTGCGGCGGCGGCCACGTCCGCATCGCCTGTGGCGTCGACAAAGACCCGGCCTCGAAACGTATGGGAGCCCGCCTTGGACAAGACCCGCAGCCCGGTCAGGACATCCTTCTCCTTTTCTACGCTGGCGACCCAGGAGTGATAAAGCAGCTTAACACCCGCATCGAGCGCTGTGGATTCCAGCAACCGTTTTAGGCGCTCGGCATCGCAGGTTGGTCCGTAACAAGACATGGGGGTTGCGGAGTTGGGGCCGAGTTCGTTCAGGCTCTCAAGGAGCTTCCTGCCCCGTCCGCCTATGACATACTGGTTGCGTATGCCCCACATGGTAATGGGCTGCACCAATCCCAGTGTCGCCATGCCTCCGAGCGCCGCATAGCGCTCGACAAGCAATGTGCGAGCGCCTTCCGAAGCCGCGGCAATCGCCGCCATCGTTCCGGCAATGCCTCCGCCGGCGACAACTACGTCGAAATGGTCTTCATGGGTATTCATCATCTTTGTCTCAACGGCTCGCTGCTGCGCCAAACCGACGCGATGCAAGATTCAGGAAAAGACAATGCCGGAAACCCGCAACAAGATCAAGGGGAAAACCGGCTTACCGGGCGGCGTCGAACGCGCTTTTCACAATGTCGTACGCCAACTTCGGGCGGCGATGCTCGTCCACAACCCCCTTGTTGTTCATGCAACGCGGCCGGGAATGAAACCATTCTTCGCACACCCGCACATCGCAGAACTGCCACAGCGCCACACCGTTCACGCGCGGATGGTTCAGATAGACATCGAGGCTGGCCCCCAACAGATCGGCCTGAAATTCCTCCGTCCATTTGGTCCGCCGCGCCGCGCGCCAGCCCGGAATGGCGCCCGCCCCGAACTCGCTCATGATGAAAGGCTTGTTGCCATTGCCATCCTTGCGAATCCAAGCCAGCAACTTGTCCAGCTCCGGACGAATTCTGTCCCGTTCGCCCCCGTACCAACCCACGTAGCGGTTGAAAGAAACGATATCGAACAGATCGAGCGTGATATCCTTTTCCGGGTAGCACGAGGCGGAAGTCAAGGGACGGGAGGCGTCCAGAGCGCGAATCCGCTTGACGGAAGCCTCGTAATGTCGGCGGCCCAACGCCGTGAAACTCTCGCATTCGTTAAAGACGCCCCACAGAATAATGGAGGGATGATTGTAGTGGTTGATTACCATTTCACGATCGCAATCGGCGATTTGTTTCGGGAACGCCTCGAGTTTCATCGTGTCGGCCATAAGCGCGCGGGCATGATTCTCTTCCCAAACCAGAATGCCGCGTTCGTCGCACATATCCAGAAAGCGTTCGTCGTTCGGATAGTGCGAAGTGCGCACGAAGTTGGCATTCATATCGGTCATCAAATCCAGATCCTGAGTCATCACCTCGACAGGGACGGCACACCCGAAATCCGCCGCATCCTCGTGCCGGTTGAAGCCGCGCAACTTGATCTCACGATTGTTCAGCAAGATTTTCCGGCCCTTGATCTTGATCTCGCGAAAACCGACGCGTTCGATCAGGTCGTCGCATGCCCGCCCTTCGCCGTCGCGCAGGGTTACGCCGAGCGTATGCAGGATGGGCGTGTCAGGCGACCACGCCGCGACATCCGTAAAGCGCAAGGTTTCCGCCAGTTCAGCCGTTTTACGCGGCCCAATGCGAAAAGGGCGCCCAACGGTCTTTCCCGCCACAGCGACATCGAGGGAACCGAAAAACGGCTTTCTGCCGATGTTCTTGAGATCGATACGCACATCGAGCGACCAGTCCCGACCCTGTCGACGCGGCGTCGCCAAGATGCGCTCGACAAAGACGTCGCCGATCGACTCCACGGCCACCGGCCTCGTCAACCCGCCGTAGCAATAATAGTCGTTCGGTATATGCAACGCCGAATGGGGCCCGAATGTGTTGTCCACTTCGACCACCAGCGTGTGAGCCCCAGCCTGAACGGAAGGAATTTCGATGGCAAACGGCGTAAACGCATTGTAGTGACGCCCAACCTTTTTGCCGTCCCAATACACGACACCCGTATGGCTGATCCCCTTGAAGACCAGCCGTATGGCCCCGTCACGCTCGCAATGCACTGCTCGACGGAAATAGCCGCGCCCGCGCCACGTTCGGAAGTCGGGATGACTTTCCCAGGCGCCGGGCACATGCATACGGGTGCGGTAGCGGCGCGGCAAACGCCCGGCCGATCCGGTCGCCGGTTCGAAATCCCACATGCCGTCCATTTCCGCAACAGACCTGATCTTGTGACGTTCAAACATACGGATCACAATAGACGCTCCTTGTTGATGTTGGATATACTTTAATTAAACGCCATCCGAAAAGGTATTTCCAAACAGACCGTTGCAATTCCGCAGGTTTTCTTATCCGTACTCGTACACGTACTCGTACACTCCTATCTCTTATCCCCTCTTTCTCGCCCAGATTGCG
>SLMC01000440.1 GCA_007133745.1 Kiritimatiellia bacterium | reverse complement strand
GAAGAATACGGCATCGACGTGTTCATGACCATGAACGCGATCACCGGCGGCTTCAAAACCTGCAACACCGGACTCGGCGCCAAAGTGCACAAGCCGAGCGCGCCGAAACTGGGTCCCATGTTCATCCAGGTGATCAGCACGGCGTTCCTCACCGTGATCAGGAGCTTCGACCAGTGGAAGAACCTCGACGCCATACAGGAGCAGGAACTGTTCGGACTCAAGAAGCTGGACCCGCCCCAGGACTTGACGGTCGACCGCGGCGCCATTGAAAGACAGGCGCGCGAAGGATTCGCCGAAAATCAGGGCGTTCTGGAACAGGCGCTGTCTCCGGACCTGTATCGCCATCTGTCCGCCGTTTTTTCCGGCGGCCCGATCGATATCGAACCCGATCATTGGGTTACGGCCGTGTACGACATGATCGCCGCCTTTAAAACGGCGGACGACCGCCCCGCCCTGGTGGAATCGCTTAAGGGGCTCTACTTCGCCCGAGCGCTTTCCTTCATGAACAAAACGTGGGACTGGAGTTCCGAAAAGGCGGAAGAGGACATTCTGGACCAAGCCCGCCTGTTTCACGCCAGACGAGGATACCTTATTGAAAAACTCGAATCATAAGGCCCGAACGGGTCCCGTCCGCGCGACCGCCGGGCGCAAACGCGAACGCCCGCGCGCGGCCCGAAAAAAGCCGACGGTAGCGATTCTGCACTATTCGTGTCCGCCCGTCATTGGCGGAGTCGAGTTCGTGATCGAATCGCATGCCCGACTGTTTGCCAACGAGGGAATCGCTGTCCGAACCATTGTGGGCAAAGGCGGCGATGTGCACCAAGGCGTATCGACGCGCGTCGTACCGGAAATCGCTTCGGACGGCGGTCCGCTACGCGCCGTCGTCGGCGCCTTGAACAAGGGCGCGGTCCCCAACGCCTTTCCGCAAGCGGTCAAGCAAGTCGAGCGGGAGCTTAAAAAGGCGTTGAAGGGCGTGGACGTGTGCATGGTCCACAACGTGATGACTATGCACTTCAATCTCGTGGCAACGGCCGCGCTGGCCAACATCATGGCCGACGGCGGAAAGACACGCTTTATCGCCTGGTGCCACGATTCGACCTTTGCCGACGCGAGCTATCGCCGCCATCAGCGCGAGGAATATCCCTGGTCTCTTCTCAAGCAAGCCCTGCCCGGATGCCGTTACAGCGTCATTTCCAAGCAGCGCCAAAAGGAATTCAGCCGCTTGTTCGGCATCCCGCGCACGCATCTGCCCGTCTTTCCGGACGGTGTCAGCGTAACCTCGCTTTTGGGCCTTACGCCACAGGTTCGCGCCTTTTATCGGGAAGAAAAAATATTCGACAAGGATATCGTGGCTATCACCCCCACGCGCATCGTGCGACGCAAGAATCTCGAAACAGGGATCGAGATTGTCGCGGCCATGAAAGCCATGGGAAAATCCGTGCGCTGGATGATCACCGGCGCGCCGGACCCGCACAACGCCGATGCCAACGTCTATTACCGCGAACTCGTCATGCAACGCAAGAAACTCGGCATCGAAAAAGAAGTTGTTTTCCTGTGCGAGCGTTTTAAGGAGCGGATCGGACGCGAAAGCTTGCGCTCGCTCATGGCCATCTCGGATATGCTCATGTTCCCCAGCAAAAAGGAAGGCTTTGGCATTCCCGTGCTCGAAGCCGGACTGGCCGACCTGATTCTTGTGCTGAGCGACATCCCAGCCCTGCGCGAAATTGCAGGCCCCGATGCCGTGTATATCCCCAGGGATTACAACCCCCGCGCCATTGCCAAGCTCGCCTGGAGCGCCTTCCGCAAAAGCCCTAACCTTCAGTTCAGAAAAAGAATTCTGCGCGATTATTCCTGGCCCGCCGTCTTCGTCAAAAAAATTCTGCCCGCCATCCTCGACCCCGACTCGGTCTGGCCAAAAACCGAACTTCGAAGTGCGGAGATTTAGTTCGATGTTGGACGTTGAATGTTAGATGTTCGATGTTCAAACATGCGACGCAAAAGCGTCGCATCTCACGATCTCCTAGCCCCTAACCCCTAGCTCCTAACCCCTAGCCCCTAACCAAAATCCGTGTCCATCCGTGGTTCTCTTCGAGGCGTTTGACGCCGTTCGGATTAGCGCCTTAACCACGTTCGAAATGTTTTCCTCTCCCAGGCTGTAAGCCTGACGCAACAAAGCCTAGTCACGCTAGGACTTCGCGCATCCCAAAGTGGCCGTCGTCGAATACGCCCTGTCGCTTCCATTCGCGCCCGCTTTTTTGCTTCTCTTTTCCGCGGAAGGCGCTAGTTTGGATCGCCTCATGATGGATGATCTAACAAAACGCTATGTCGAACGCCATCCCGACGACTGCGCCGCGACGCCGATTCGCTGGTGGCAGGCCGTCTGGTACGCGCTGTGGACGGCAACGTTTCTGTACTGGGTCTTCTATCGGTGGGACGTGGCGCTGGCCGCGGCCAACTTCTTTTTTTCGTTCTGGTATCTCGGCATCATCGCGTTCCGATCCGCCATCGTTCTGCTGGCGGTGATCAAGCCGTGCGAAATCCGGATCGGGCACGCAGCGCTCGCCGCGCTCGACGAAGACAGCCTGCCCGTCTACACGCTGCTGATTCCGCTCTATCGCGAAGCGAACATAGCCGACAAGATCATCCCCAGCCTCGACGCCCTGGATTATCCGCCGGACAAACTGGATATCAAGCTGCTGCTGGAAGCGGACGACCGCGACACGATCCAGGCGGTGACCCGCATGGCGCTGCCGCCACGCTACGAAACGCTGACGCTGCCGGATTCCAAGCCGAAAACCAAGCCCAAAGCCTGCAACCACGGCCTGGCCCGCGCGCGCGGCGAATTCTGCGTCATTTACGACGCCGAAGACCGGCCCGAGCCCGATCAGCTCAAGAAAGCCGTGCTGGCCTTTCGCCAGTCGCCCGCCGAAGTCGTCTGCATCCAAGCCAAGCTGAACTACTACAATGCGCGACAGAACCTGCTGACGCGCTGGTTCGCCATCGAATACGCCACCACGTTCGACATCTATCTGCCCGGCCTGCAGTACGCCCGCATCCCTATGCCGCTGGGCGGCACGTCCAACCATTTCCGTACCGACATGCTCAGGGAACTCGACGGATGGGACCCGTTCAACGTCACCGAAGACTGCGACCTCGGCGTGCGCATCTACCGGGCGGGATACAAGACCCGCATGATCGACTCCACCACGTGGGAAGAGGCCTGCGCCAACGTGAAGGGATGGCTGAGACAGCGCTCGCGCTGGGTAAAAGGGTTCTTTCAAACCCATCTCGTGCATTCCCGCAACCCGATCCGCGCCATACGGCAACTGGGTCTGCGAGGCTATACCGGCTTCATCCTGACCGTCGGCGGCAGCTCGATGATGATGATCCTCAACGTCCTGTACTGGATCATGGGCGGACTCTACGCGGCCTGGGCGCTGAAAGCCATGGCACACGGACATACGCTGCAAACCATTGTCAGAGGCCCGCGCGAGGCGCTGCCCGGCAGTCCGGTCTGGCCCATGCTCTACTACGGTCCGAACGAAGACCCGCTCTGGGCCTCGCTTTCCATCTTTTTCTTCACTGTGGCGATCGTCCTGTTCCTGGCCAATTTCCTGTTCGTGCTCATTCACGTCATCGCCTGCTTCAAAAGACGCATGGTCCGCTTTCTGCCCTGGGCCCTCCTCATGCCGATGTACTGGATACTGATCTCGGCCGGCGCCTGGAAAGGGTTCATCCAGTTGTTCACCAAGCCGTTCTACTGGGAAAAAACCGAACACGGCAAGGCCAAGGAAGACACGTCGCCGCAACAGGCGCCACGGAAGAGAATGCGAAATGATGAAGGATGAAGGATGCAGTTGGCGGTTGGCCGCAGGCAGTCACTCGTCCATAGGCCCGCGCGTCATCAGGTCATCGGGTCATCGGGTCTGGAAAGGCTAAACTGGCGGCAGGCCTGTTGGAAAGCTGAAATATCGCTTGCATTCCCGTTCGTGCCCCTTTAATAGTAGCAGCATGGAGAAACGCACCCGGCAAAACAACACCAGAAAGAGAAGAAAGCGGAAACTCAAGCTTGCCCTGCTCGCCCTCGCCATTCTGACGGGCTTCGCTCTTTTCGCTGCAGGCATTCTGGACGGTCCCGCCCTGATGGATAAGGCGAATCGTTTTGCGCAATACTGGTGGTTCCCTTTAGTCCTCGTCGCCTTGCAGGGCCTGATGTTCGCCGTCGCGTGGCCGGGCTCCGTTCTGTACTGGGCGGCCGGCGCGCTGTACGAGCCCATTGCGGCCACGGGTATCATCGTTCTGGGCGGCGCCGGCGGCGCGTTGACCGCCTATGCGATCGCCCGCAACATGAAGCAGGGTGAAGAACACGCCATCGCCAAGTCGAAACACTTCGCGTTCCTCGAACGCCATGCCGGCTTTGCCGAGCTGTGCGCGTTGCGGACCTTGCCGAATTTTCCGCATGCGGTCATCAATTACGGCGCCGGCATCCTGAACGTGCCCTTGACGACGTTTATCGCCTCCACGCTCATCGGGTTCACGGTCAAGGGATTTCTCTATGCCACAGCCATCCGCGGCATGGCCAACGGCGAGACCGGCGCGCTGGCCAGACAAACCATGCTTCCGCTGGCCGCGCTCGCGCTGCTCTTCATGGCAGGCGCAGCGCTGCGGAAAAAAGACGGCGACGACAACGTGGCGACATGAATTTCGGCCGTTCTGTTACCGATTTCACGAGACTTTCTCTATGCGTTTCTTGACAGCCATGACGAGCGTCTGGTTCCTGACCGGCTTTTGCAACAGACAATGAGCGGGATCGCTCGCCACCACGTTGCGTACGCCCAGCGGCGGATCGAAGCCTGTAAAAAAAACCACGCCGGGCGGTTGCCAGTCCTTCTCCTCGCACATATCCATAATCCGGCAAAACGCCTGCTCGCCGTCCATGACCGGCATGGACAAATCCATCAGCACGATCTTCGGATGCCCTTCCGCGAACCGTTCGACCGCCTCGGCGCCGTTGGCGGCCACGTCGAACGTGCAGTCCGGCATATCCTTTTCAAGCACCTTTCTGACGGAAAACCTCAAACTTTCCTCGTCGTCCACAATCAAAATGCGCTGCGCATCGCAAGGGGCCAGTCCGGACGACAGACCTATCCGATGCGCCTGCTCGCTTTCCGCCATCTCCCACGTTCCCAGCACAGGATCCTTGGTAATTTTCATGCGTACCCTCCTTGGCAACAACCAACGTACTTTCGGTCATGGGAAGACAAGACTAACGATTGAGCATAATAAAGGCAAGACAAAAAAGGATTTAGAAGCGTAATGCGCCGAAACGGCGGGGACAATGGTTGCTTCCGCCTGTAAAGCTCCATGCGAAGGAATCGGGTTCGACGCCGGCATGCCGATTTCGAACGCAATTGAATCCCCACATCGTGCCCGGCTCCGCCGACACATCAATGGCGATTTCAAGCCCGTACTCCGACGGGCCTCTAAACGATGCCGCGCGTATGCCGGGCACGCGACGCGGCGCATCCTCCGTGTCGCCCTGCTCGCCCATCCATGCGAACCCCCCGGCACTGACCATCGCATGGAAATAACGTTTTGCCCCGTTGTCCACGTCCATGAACAGCTCGATCCCGTCATCCGTCCAAAGATTCGAAGAACCATGGCGTTGAACCGAAATCTTGAGCATGGCGGTGTTCGGTTCCTCGCATCGCACGCCGAAAAATATCTCGCGCCCATCCGTCAACGCCCGCAGCTCGGTTTGAACCGGCGCCGCGTCCGCACCGTAACACCGAACGAATCGCGTGACGGCAGGCGCCTTCCGCCACAAGGGATCGTCCATGCGGCCCGAAAGAACCGGCGCCCGATCCGTACGCAAAACCTGAAGCGCTGGCCGTTCCGCCCGCAGCGCCCGCATACGGTCCATTGACTCGCCGCCTAGCCGAAACGGCTGTGTCCACGCCTTGCGCCCGGCCCGCCCGAAACATTCAAAACGGACATACGGGCTTGTGCAGGCAGCCGCATCGAACTCCAGAACCGTGCCATCCGTCCAGGCCAAACGCCGACTCCATGCGCCTATCGCAGCGATCCCGTCCGCATTCGAAGCGTGAATTCGCACTCGTGTCCCGTCCCGCTCGATGCGTTCGATCGTTACCCCTGTAGAGGCATAAAAGGCGCCGCGCCGCATGGCGTCCAACAGCGCAGCCAACGAACGGTCGCTCGCCTGCGCAACGCACCATCCACGCCCCTGCCCCATCGGCACATGGGCATCGTCGGAGGCCAGCCCCCAGACCAGCCGATCTTCGCTTAGAACCCGGTCCCACTTGTCCGTAGAGCAGGCATTGCCGGCTTCGTCTTCGACACCGCCGTTAAATATCTCGATTCCAACATAGTTTTGCAGATCCAGCATGCGGCCGATTGGATAATGATCGTACTGGTCGCCCCAACCGGGATGGCAGAGCACAGGCAGTCCGTCGGCCTTGCGGATCGCATCGAGCTTCGCCTGCTGGGCCTGCCGAACAGGGATCGCGTCCGCCACGCCCAGCGCCAGCACATGAGCGCCGGCCCCGGAGACCTCGGACACCGGAACAAGAATCATGCCCCGCGCATTCAGTCCATCCATGTCCGGCGCCGTGTCGTGATCGCTTAACCCCAGAAAATCGTAGCCAAGCGCCGCATAGCCGTCCACGGTCTCCTGCGGCGACTGCATGCCGTCCGAACGCGTCGTGTGCGTGTGAAAATTGCCTTTCAGCCAAACGAAATCGTCGTCGGCTCGATACGGACTGTCGATCGTCACATCCGCCATGTCGGCTCCTGTTCAAGCTGCTCGCGCAAAACCAAGGCGCTCACTCAACCAGAACCGCGTGCGACTGTCCAGCGGCTTTTTGACGTCCGCGGCAACGGCGCGCGCGGAAGGACGCGGGGGGATTGAAAAATAAGAAGTCCGCTACGGACACCGCGAAGGCCTGCCTGCCGCGGCGCTGCGCTTTGCGGCGCAGGCAGGTCCGACCGCCGTGTCGAAGCGCAGCGAGCCGGTGGCGGGCCTTTCCAGCCCCCCCAGACGGGAACTGGCTGCGGTGGGTTTGGGGGGACAATGAATCAGTCGGCCCGGCGTGGCCGCAAACGGCGGACTTCGGGGCCGGGGATGCCGGAGGGAACAGAAGACAGCGTTATGCGCACGTTGGCGGCAGGAGCGAGGAGCTACCGCACCGCAAGCTCCGCATAAACGCCCACGTCGCATAACGACGCCTTCTGTTCAGGGAGCTTGCCGACCGTTCTCCGGCGAGCATGAACGCGTGCCGAGCTTGTCCGGCAGGCTTCATGCCCACGGTCCCGAAGGTCGCCGGTTGTGGCCACGTCGGGCCGTCCGAACAGCAGCTAAAAAGGGGGATTTCAAAAACGACGTTTTGCTTATTAATCTGACCTGCAATGCTTTGCGTCATTCGTAAAGTGTATTGTGAAGGGCTGACCCCAATGCTTTCTGATATGAACGCGTGCCGAGCCTGTCCGGCGCGCTTCATGCCCACGGCCCCGAAGGCCGCCGGTTGTGGCCACGCCGAGCCGTCCAATTTCCGGCAGCTAATCACTGCTCTCGTCATTCGCTTCTAATCTTGAATTTTGAGGGCCGACCCCAGATTTTTTGGCGAAGAGGAAAGACCGGCTAATCTTCGTACCACATAAGTCGTGGAATAATTTCGACTGTCTCTATTGATTCCATTTCCGACGGATACGCCATCAAACCATAACGCCTTAATCCTGCTGACAGGCCAATCTGAATTCGTCCATTACGCATTTCGATTGCGCGAGGGGCAAGTTCCCGCAAGG